>NZ_JBTYHB010000010.1:0-259385 GCF_054871485.1 Streptomyces sp. UC4497
GCTGGCCCGCCGCATCGGCGACCCGGTCGCCGTGGCGCTGGGCAACGGCGCCGGTGACACCGCCGCCGCGCTCGCCGAGCACGGCGCGGTCAAGGTGCTCACGCACGAGGCCGGCGAGTACGCCGACTACCTGGTGGTGCCGAAGGTGGACGCGCTGCAGGCCGCCTACGAGTCGGTGTCCCCGGCCGCGGTGCTGGTGCCGTCCTCCGCGGAGGGCAAGGAGATCGCCGCCCGTCTCGCGCTGCGGATCGGTTCGGGCATCATCACCGACGCCGTCGACCTGGAGGCCGGCGACGGCGCCCCCATCGCCACGCAGTCGGTGTTCGCCGCCTCCTACACCACCAAGTCGACCGTCTCGAAGGGCACGCCGGTCATCACCGTCAAGCCCAACTCGGCCGCCGTGGAGGCGGCCCCGGCCGCCGGCGCCGTCGAGGCCCTGACGGTGTCGTTCTCCGAGGCCGCGACCGGCACCAAGGTGACCTCGCGCACCCCGCGTGAGTCGACGGGGCGTCCGGACCTGACGGAGGCCGCGATCGTGGTCTCCGGTGGCCGTGGTGTCAACGGTGCCGAGAACTTCTCGGTCATCGAGGCGCTCGCCGATTCCCTCGGCGCGGCCGTGGGCGCCTCGCGTGCCGCGGTGGACGCGGGCTGGTACCCGCACTCCAACCAGGTCGGCCAGACCGGCAAGAGTGTCTCGCCGCAGCTGTACATCGCCTCGGGTATCTCCGGTGCGATCCAGCACCGCGCCGGTATGCAGACCTCGAAGACGATCGTCGCGATCAACAAGGACGCCGAGGCGCCGATCTTCGACCTCGTCGACTACGGCGTCGTCGGCGACCTCTTCGACGTCGTCCCGGCCCTGACCGAAGAGGTCAAGACCCGCAAGGGCTGAGACAGTTCCGACGTCGACGGGGCCGCGTGGTGTTCGCACCGCGCGGCCCCGTCCGCGTGACAGGACGATGGCAGAGGCGACGAAAAAGACCCATTGACGCCGATCACGCCGACGGTTAACTTCGCTATACGGATTGTTGATTCCGTGAAGTGGAAACATCGAGCATACGGAGAGTGCACGAATGGGTCAGCAGGAGAAGGTGTCGACGAGCCTCGCGGGCGCGGTCAGCGAGAGCATCAGCGCCTCACTCGCCCCGGTCGACGCGGAGCTCGCCCGCCGCTACCCGGGAGACCCCGGCACCCGTCAGCCCGTCCACACGGTCTACGTCCCCGGCGACGCGTTCAACGCCGACACCATCCGCACCTGGGGCGACAAGGCGCTCGCACAGCTCGACGAGCACGCCCCGGACGCCGCCTCCTTCGCAGCCGTCCTCGGCCTGAGCGAGGAGCTCGCCGAGCCGGTCTACACCCGCGTACGCGCGAAGCTGGAGCGCGAGCCGGTGGAGGACCTGCGCGTCGACTTCGAGGACGGCTACCGGCCCGCCTCCGACGCCGACGAGGACGAGACCGCCGCGCGCGCCGCCCGCGTCATCGCCGAGGCGTACGCGAACGGCACGGCCGCCCCGTACATGGGCATCCGCATGAAGTGCATGGAGGAGGCGGTCCGCGACCGCGCCATCCGCACGCTCGACATCTTCCTCACCGGCCTCATGGAGCACGGCGGCCTGCCCGAGGGCCTCGTGCTCACCCTGCCCAAGGTGACGTACCCGGAGCAGGTCACCGCCATGGTGCGGATCCTGGAGGCGTTCGAGAAGCAGCACGGGCTCGAGCCCGGCCGGATCGGCTTCGAGATCCAGATCGAGACCAGCCAGTCCATCCTCGGCGGCGACGGCACCGCCACGGTGGCCCGCATGATCGAGGCGGCGGAGGGCCGCGCGACCGGTCTGCACTACGGCACCTTCGACTACAGCGCCTGCCTCGGCGTCTCCGCCGCGTACCAGGCCAGCGACCACCCGGCCGCCGACTACGCGAAGGCGGTCATGCAGGTCGCCGCAGCGGGCACCGGCGTCCGCGTCTCGGACGGCTCGACGAACGTGCTGCCCGTCGGCTCCACCGCCAAGGTCCACGACGCCTGGCGCCTGCACTTCGGCCTCACCCGGCGCGCCCTGGCCCGCGCCTACTACCAGGGCTGGGACATGCACCCGGGCCACATCCCGACGCGCTACGCCGCCGTCTTCGCCTTCTACCGCGAGGGCTTCGAGGCCGCCGCCGCGCGCCTGTCCGCCTACGCCAACCAGGCCGAGGGCGACATCGCCGACGAGCCCGCCACCGCGAAGGCCCTCGCCGGCTACCTGCTGCGCGGCCTCGACTGCGGCGCCCTCGACGTCGCCGAGGTCGCCCGCCGCTCCGGCCTCACCCGCGCCGACCTGGAGGGTTACTCGGCCCCGCGCCGAGGCGACCTGACGGCCACGGCGGAGTAAGGCACACAGTTCGTCGCTGCCCTTCTCCGGGGACGGCCGGGGGAGGGCAGCGGTGCGTTCGGCGGCCGCGCGCCTAACCTTCCGGGATGGACCTACGGCTGGCGGCCTACGCCGTGTGCATCGAGGACGGGCGGGTGCTGCTGGCGCACGCCGTCAAGCCCGACGGGGAGCAGACGTGGACGCTGCCCGGCGGGCGCGTCGAGGACGCGGAGGACCCCGTCGACGCGGTGGTCCGCGAGGTCGCCGAGGAGACCGGCCTGACGGGCGAGGTCGAACGGCTGCTGGGCGTGGACTCGCGGGTCGTGCCCGCTGCGGAGCGCCGCGTGCCCGGATCGCCCCCGCTGCACAACGTCGGCGTCTTCTACGCGGTCCGGATCACCGGGGGAACGCTGCGGCCCGAGCCCAACGGGGAAACGGCCGAGTCGGTCTGGACACCGCTCGCCGACGTCGCGGCCCTCGCCCGCTCGTCGCTGCTCGACATCGGTCTCGCCCTGGCGCTGACCACTCCGCCGACCGGCCACGTCGCGCCGGTACCGGTGGGCGGCCTGATCGAGTACTAGGGCCGTGGGCGGTCGACTCAGTCGGCGGGCGGCAGTTCGCCCGAGCCGCGCTGGATCAGGCGCGTCGTCAGCTCTATGCGCTCGGGCGGCAGCGCCGCCCCGTCCAGCTGCAGGAAGAGACGGTCCGCCGCCGTGCGGCCCAGCTGCGCCGCGTCCTGCGCCACCACCGTCACGCCCGGCTTCAGCAGGTCGCCCAGCTCGATGTCGTCGAAGCCGACGAGGGCCACGGGGCGTTCGCGTTCGGACAGGACCCGGACGGCCGTGACCGTCACACGGTTGTTGCCCGAGAAGATCGCCGTGACCGGGTCGGGGCCCGTGAGCATGTCCTCGGCCGCGCGCCGCACCCGCTCGGGTTCCGTGACACCGAGCGACACCCACCGGTCGTCGACGGCGAGCCCGGCGTCCTCCATGGCCGCCCGGTACCCGCGCACACGCTCGATCGCCGTGTGGATGCGGGGCTGGTCGCCGATGAAGCCGATCCGTCGGTGGCCCTGGGCGATGAGGTGGGCGACACCGTCGCGCGCGCCCCCGAAGTTGTCGGACAGCACCACGTCCGCGTCGATCTTCCCGGCGGGTCGGTCCACGAAGACCGTCGCGACACCGGCCGCGATCTCCGGCGCCAGGTACTGGTGGTCGGTCCCCGCGGGGATCACCACGAGCCCGTCCACGCGCCGCGCGCACAGCGCGAGCACCAACTCCTGCTCCCGCTCCGGGTCCTCGGCGCTCGACCCGTTGATCAGCAGCGCGCCGTGCGCCCGCGCGACCTCCTCGACGGCGCGGCTGAGCGGCCCGTAGAACGGGTCGGCCAGATCCTCCAGGACGAGTCCGATGCTCGCCGTACGCCCCTTGCGCAGGACGCGCGCGCTGTCGTTGCGCCGGAAGCCGAGCGCGGCGATCGCCTCCTGTACGCGGCGCTCGGTGTCCTCGGTGACACCCGGCTCCGCGTTGACGACGCGGGAGACCGTCTTCAGGCCGACCCCGGCCCGCGCGGCGACGTCCTTCATCGTCGGTCGGTTGCCGTAGCGGTTCTCGGTGCGGCGGGCGGTACGGTCCACTGTGCGCTGTCCTGTCCTGTCGTCCCGGCGTGTGGCGTCGAGCATAGGGCCTGGACAACGTTGTCAGATGCGAGAGAGACTGTCCACCACTGATCGGTTGTCCACTCGCAGCCGCCCATCCGACCTGCCTTTCCAGGGGAACAGACACTGATGCACATGGACCTCGTCGCCGCGCTCGACATCGGCGGCACCAAGATCGCCGGTGCCCTTGTGGACGACCGGGGCCACCTCCTCCTGCGAGCGCAGCGGCCGACCCTCGCGCAGGAGGACGGCGAGACGGTGATGGGCGCGGTGGCGGAGGTCCTCGGCGAGCTGACGGCCTCCGACCTGTGGCCCCGGGTACGCGCCGTGGGCATCGGCAGCGCCGGACCCGTGGACCGCTCCCGGGGCACGGTCAGCCCGGTCAACGTGCCGGGCTGGCGCGGATTCCCGCTGGTCGACCGGGTGCGCGCGGTGACGGGCGAGCTGGCCGTCGAGCTGATCGGCGACGGCGTGGCGATCACGGCCGCCGAGCACTGGCAGGGCGCGGCCCAGGGCCACGACAACGCGCTGTGCATGGTCGTGTCGACCGGTGTCGGCGGCGGCCTGATCCTGGGCGGCGAACTGCACCCCGGCCCGACGGGCAACGCCGGGCACATCGGCCACATCAGCGTCGACCTCGACGGCGACCCCTGTCCGTGCGGCGCGCGCGGCTGCGTCGAGCGCATCGCCAGCGGTCCCAACATCGCCCGTCGCGCCCTCGCCGAGGGCTGGCAGCCGGGCTCCGACGGCGACGACACCGCCGTCGCGGTGGCCCGTGCGGCCCGCGCCGGTGACCCGGTGGCGATCGCCTCCTTCGAGCGCGCGGCGCAGGCGCTCGCGGCCGGTATCGCGGCGACGGCGACGCTCGTGGAGATCGACATCGCGGTGATCGGCGGTGGCGTGGCGAAGGCCGGTGACGTGCTGTTCACGCCCCTGCGCCGCGCGCTGCGCGACTACGCCACGCTCTCCTTCGTGCAGGGCCTCACGGTCGCCCCGGCGTCGACAGGTACGGACGCCGGTCTCGTGGGCGCGGCGGCAGCGGCGCTGCGCGTGGGGCCGGGTGTGAACGGGGTGCACCGGCAAGCGGTTTGAGGCACCCGGCGGGCGTGCCGTCCTTACGGGGCGAGCATGCCCTCGCCCCGTCTGGGAAGGCCCGTCACGCCCTCGGTCGTCATCCGGGCAGCTGTCGGTCCCTGCGTACCGCCTCGCCCACCGTCCAGGCCGGCGCCAGCAGCCCGGTCAGGCCGCCCAGCGAAATGAGGCGGAGGGTGAGGCGGTGGCGGCAGACCACGGTGACGCGGCCGTCGTGCTCGCGGGCCCTTTCCGCGGCGAGCTCCAGGAGTCTGAGGCCGGAGCAGTCGAAGAACGTCGTGTCGGTCAGGTCGACGACCACCACGCGGTAGGGCCTGGCGGCCACCGAGTTGAGGATCGGGGAGATCTGGTGGAACGTCTGAATGTCGATCTCGCCGGTCAGTTCGACCACGACGCAGTCCCCGACGATGCGCAGCCGGGGCGCGGGAATACCGTCCTCTAATGAAGACGTGATGTCGATGGCGCCGAACACGCCGAAAGCGCAGTCCTGTTGCCCGCTCTGTAGCATCTGGCCCCCCGGGTCACGAGCCCGGCCGAGTCCGAGGAGGGACCGGGCGGGCGGAACGAGGTCACCGGGGTCCAGGGTGCCTGGTCGATCACGCTAGTCGGAGGGTTCCCTCCCTGCGGCGGCGTAACGATTCATGAGCGGCTCACGTCACTTGATGGGGTGAATAACTCCGAAATCGCTTGACGTTAAGCGTAGTTCCGCTAACGGCGCTACCCGTGTGTTCTGTGCACACCCCGTGTGAACTCCGCACCGTCACCGGGGGTGCACACACGGTGTCGCACTCCGCCGGGGCGCGCTTGACTGGCTCGAAGAAAACGCGGGAGGTCATGATCTGGGCCGGCCGTCGACCGTCGGGCAGCGGTGGGCGTCATCCGGCCGACGGGTCTCCCGCAGGCGGCTCCGGGCTCCCCCCGATACCCGGAGTCGCGCGGGCGGTGTCATGGCGTGCGACCGCCTGGTACACAGAGCCCGCCTGCCGCGACTTCCCTGGGTGGCGGGCGGGCTCTCCGTACGGCGGATCCCGGGGCCTGCTTTTAAACTCCCCGGCGAGGTCGCTGGCGTATGCATCGATCCCCTCATCAGCGGCTGGTTTCCGTGACAGGGTGTTGCGGGCAAGCCACAGGGGGCCGATGGATGAGGGGGAGCCGTGATCGTCTGGATCAACGGGGCGTCCCGCGCGGGGAAGACCACCGCGGCGCGGGAGTTGATCGACCTGATCCCCGACTGCACACTCTTCGACCCCGAGGTGATCGAGGGCGAGCTGGAGCGGCTGCTGCCCGCGAAGCGGCTCGCCGAGGTGAGCGACCATCAGGACCTGCCGATCTGGCGGCGCCTCGTCGTCGACACCGCCGCGGCGCTCCTCGCCGAGCTGGGCGGCGTGCTCGTGGTGCCGATGGGGCTGCTCCGCGAGGAGTACCGCGACGAGGTCTTCGGTGGCCTCGCGGCCCGGCGGATTCCTGTGTGCCATGTGCTTCTTGCTCCTGGGGAAACGATCCTGCGGGCTCGTGACCCCGCCGGAGAGGCCCCCGCCGACATCGAGCCGTACCGGGCCGCACTTGCCGGCTGGCTCGCCGCCGACGCCTACCCCGTCGACAACGGCGCCCTGTCCCCGTACGAGACCGCCGTCCGGATCGCCGCCGCCCTGCGTACCGGGGACGCGCCGTCCTGCGACATCGTGCAGACGCCCGAGCCCACCGCCGAGACGGTGGCCGCGGGTGTGCTGCTCTTCGACGACGAGGACCGGGTGCTGCTCGTCGACCCCACGTACAAGCCGGGCTGGGAGTTCCCCGGCGGTGTCGTCGAGGCGGGCGAGGCGCCCGCGCGCGCGGGTGTGCGCGAGGTGGCGGAGGAGACGGGGATCCAACTCGACGACGTGCCGCGGCTGTTGGTCGTCGACTGGGAGGCGCCCGCGCCGCCCGGCTACGGCGGCCTGCGGCTCCTCTTCGACGGCGGCCGGCTCACGGGCTCGCGGGCACGCGAAGTGCTGTTGCCGGGGCCCGAGTTGCGCGCATGGCGCTTCGTGACGGAGAGCGAGGCCGCCGCGCTGCTGCCGCCCGTACGGTTCGAGCGGCTGCGCTGGGCCCTCAGGGCGCGCGAGCGCGGCGCCGCCCACTACTTGGAGGCAGGGGTCCCGGTGGGGTGAGCGCGCGCGACCGCCGCCCGCAGTGCCGCGCCCGCCCCGCCCACCACCGGGTCGCCGTGCCCGAAGCAGGCCACCTCGCTGTCGAGCCCTGCGAGCCGCCGGTAGGAGGCGATCGCCCGCTCCTTGTCCAGGTTGAACACGCCGAGCATCACCTGCCCGTCCAGCGGTGACGCCGCGATCGCGTCGCCGGTGAACAGCACGCCGTGCCGGGGGAGATGGAGCGCGATCGACCCCTCGGTGTGTCCTGGCGCCGCGACGACGTGCGCCCCGTCACCGAAGGCGAGCACGTCACCGTCTTCCAACTCCCTTACGTAGTAAGGGAGCACAGGGTCCGCCGGAGCCGGCGGGAGCTGGGCCAGGGCCTGGGCATGAAGAGGACGTTCCCAGTCCTCGTGGACCGGCTCGGGCCCCACCGCCTCGCCGCGCACGTACGGGGCGTCGAGCCGGTGCGCGGACACCTCGGCCCCGCTGAGACGCGCGAACTCCCCGGCCCCGCCCGCATGGTCCTCGTGGAAGTGCGTGAGCACGACCCGCCGTACGTCGCCGGGGTCGTGCCCCCACGCGCGTACGGCGTCGGCGATCGGGTGCGCGGCGCCGACCGCGCCCGCGTCGATGAGCGTCAACCCGTCCGCGTCGCGCCAGAGATAGGCCTGGCCGACGGCGAACCGCAGCAGCCGGAGCCGGGGTGTGACGTCGATGGTCTCGACGATCGGGTACGCGTCGGTGGTGTCCATGCCGCGACCGTACGAGCCCCGTGCCCCGAGCCGCGTACGACTTGGCTCAGGGCAGAGACGGATTGCGCGACGTCAGTTGGAGGCCGCGTACTTCTGCAGGAACAGGGCCTCCGCCACCGAGAGGCGCTCCAGCTCCTCCGGGGACACCGACTCGTTGACCGCGTGGATCTGGGCCTCCGGCTCGCTCAGGCCGATGAGGAGGATCTCCGCCTCCGGGTAGAGCGAGGCGAGCGTGTTGCACAGCGGGATCGAGCCGCCCTGGCCCGCGTACTGCATCTCCTGGCCGTCGTACGCCTGCGCCATGGCGTCCGCCATCGCCGCGTACGCGGGGCTCGCGGTGTTCGCGCGGAACGGCTGGCCCTGGCCGACCTGTTCGACCGCGACCCGGGCGCCCCACGGGGTGTGCGCCTCGATGTGCGCCATGAGGAGCTTCGTGGCCTCCGAGGCGTCGACGCCCGGCGGGACGCGCAGGCTGATCAGCGCGCGGGCGCCCGCCTGCACCGACGGCGTCGCGCCGACGACGGGCGGGCTGTCGATGCCGAGGACCGTGACGGCGGGGCGGGCCCAGATGCGGTCGGCGACCGTGCCGGAGCCGATCAGGCCGACCCCGTCGAGCACCTTCGCGTCCTTGCGGAACGCGTCCTCGTCGTACTGCAGGCCGTCCCAGGACTCGGCGGAGTCCAAGCCGTCGATGGTCGTCGAGCCGTCCTCGGCGCGCAGCGAGTCCAGGACACGGACCAGGGCGGCGAGCGCGTCCGGGGCGGCGCCGCCGAACTGGCCGGAGTGCAGGTTGCCTTCGAGGGTGTCGACCTGGACGCGGACCAGCGTCATGCCCCGCAGGGTCGCCGTCGCGGTCGGCAGGCCGACGCGGAAATTGCCCGCGTCACCGATGACGATCGTGTCGGCGGTGAGCAGCTCGGGGTGCTGCTCGGCGTAGCGCTCCAGGCCGCCCGTGCCCTGCTCCTCGGAACCCTCCGCGATCACCTTGACGTTGACCGGCACCCCGCCGTTCGCCTTCAGGGCGCGGATCGCCAGCAGGTGCAGCAGCACGCCGCCCTTGCAGTCGGCCGAGCCGCGCCCGTACCAGCGGCCGTCCTCGCGCTCCGTCAACTCGAACGGGGGCGTCACCCACGCCGCCTCGTCCAGCGTCGGCTGTACGTCGTAGTGCGCGTACAGCAGCACCGTGGGCGCACCCGCGGGGCCGGGCAGGAATCCGTACACCGACTGCGTGCCGTCCGGGGTGTCGAGCAGTGCGACGTCCTGGAAACCCTCGGCGCGCAGTGCGTCGGCGACCCAGTTGGCCGCGCCCTCGCTCTCGCTCTTCGGGTACTGCTCGAAGTCCGCCACCGACTTGAAAGCGACCAGTTCGGTCAGCTCCGTCTTGGCCCTCGGCATGAGCGAGGCGACGGTCTCGGCGATCGGATGCGGCGACATGGGCACGCTCCTCGTAGGTGCGACGTTGTGCAGGGTGTGCGGAAGATCCTCCCATAGAGGGCCGACGCACTGCCCGCCGTAGGATGCCTGGGACAGGTGCGGCAGGCATTCCTAGATGGCCGAAACGGGAGCAGCAGACCATCGTGAGCAGCGAGAATCCGGCGACGGACGGCACGGACGGCAACGAGACGGGCGACGGCGGGCCCTCCGGGAGCGTGTGGGACGTCGTCGTCGTGGGCGCGGGCCCGGCAGGCGCCTCCGCCGCGTACGCGGCCGCGAGCGCGGGGCGTCGGGTGCTCCTCCTGGAGAAGGCCGAACTGCCCCGCTACAAGACGTGCGGCGGCGGCATCATCGGCCCTTCGCGGGACGCGCTGCCGCCCGGCTTCGTGCTGCCGTTCAAGGACCGGATCAACGCGGTGACGTTCTCCCTGAACGGCAGGTACACCCGCACCCGGCGCTCCAAGAAGATGCTCTTCGGGCTCATCAACCGGCCCGAGTTCGACGCCCAGCTCGTCGAGCACGCCCAGAAGGCGGGCGCCGAGCTGCGTACCGGTGTCACGGTGACCAGCGTCGAGCAGCACGGCAGCGCGGTGCCCGACCGGCGCACCGTCGCGGTCGGGCTGCAGGGCGGCGAGACGATCCTGGCGCGGGCCGTGGTCGGCGCCGACGGCAGCGCGAGCCGGATCGGCGCGCATGTCGGCGTGGAGATGGACCAGGTCGACCTCGGCCTGGAGGCGGAGATCCCGGTACCGCAGAGCGTCGCCGAGGACTGGCAGGGGCGGGTCCTCATCGACTGGGGGCCGATTCCCGGCAGTTACGGGTGGGTGTTCCCGAAGGGCGACACCCTCACCGTGGGCGTGATCTCGGCGAAGGGGGAAGGCGCCGCCACCAAGCGGTACTTGGAGGACTTCATCGCGCGCCTCGGGCTCGCCGGCTTCGAGCCGTCGATCTCGTCCGGGCACCTGACGCGCTGCCGGGCCGACGACTCGCCGCTCTCGCGCGGCCGCGTCCTGGTGTGCGGCGACGCGGCGGGGCTCCTGGAGCCGTGGACCCGGGAGGGCATCTCGTTCGCGCTGCGCTCGGGGCGGCTCGCGGGGGAGTGGGCGGTGCGCGTCGCCGAGGCGCACGACGCGGTGGACGCGCGGCGCCAGGCGCTGAACTACGCGTTCGCGGTCAAGGCCGGTCTCGGCGTCGAAATGGCCGTCGGCAAGAGCATGTTGGCGGTCTTCGAGCGCAAGCCGGGACTGCTGCACGCGGCGCTCACCTCGGTGCGCCCCGCGTGGAACGCGTTCGCGAGGATCACGCGGGGCTCGTCCTCCCTGGGCGAGCTCGTGCGCACGCATCCGATGGCGGGGCGGGCGCTGTCGCGGCTCGACCGCTGACGGTCACTTGAACGTGATGTGGAAGACGGGGTGGTCCGGCGCGATCCGGCGCAGTTCGGCGTCGGAGGAGTCGGGCCCCACCCCGTTGAAGAACACCCCGACCTCCGCCTTCCAGCGCTTGAGGTAGGCGCGCAGCAGGGCGGGCTTGTCGTCGTCCGTGACCTCGATCGCGGTGAAGGCGTCGGCCCGCTTGCCCAGGCGCAGTTCCCCGCCGCCCGCGGCCCGCATGTTGTGGGTCCACTGGACGTGGCCGCGCGGGGCCACGAGGTACTGCCGGCCGTCCACGGTCATGAGGTTGACCGGTGTGGTGCGCCACTCGCCGCTCTTGCGGCCCCGGACGGCGAGGACGCGGGATCCCCAGACGCTGAGGCCCCGGCGGGTCATCCACGACACCACCCGGTTCAGGACGTTCACGGTGAACCAGCCGGGCTTCTGAACGTGCACGGACGCGGACATGAGGTCCTCCAGGAAAGTGTGAGCGGTGCTCTCGCTTGAGAGCAGTCTGCACGGGTTCAGTGATCCAAAGCAAGAGCAGTGCTCTCTTTTTTGAGCACCGCACCGCAATGTGTGCACCGATCCGTATCCGTGGAACACTCGAACCATGAGTACGAGCCGCAGCACACCCCCACGAGCCGCGAGTGCCGCCCAAGGAGCCCGCGCCCGCGCCCGGCAAGAGGTCACCGCCGCCATCAAGGACGAGGCGCGCAGACAGCTCGCCGAGAGCGGTGCGGCCAAGCTCTCGCTGCGCGCCGTCGCCCGCGAACTCGGCATGGTCTCCTCGGCCCTGTACCGCTACTTCCCCAGCCGCGACGACCTGCTGACCGCGCTCATCATCGACGCGTACGACGCCCTGGGCGAGGCCGCCGAGCACGCGGACGTCGGCTTCGTCCGGACGTCGTCGGCCACCGAGCGCTGGAGCGCCGTGTGCGGGGCGGTACGGGACTGGGCCCTGGCGTACCCGCACGAGTACGCCCTCATCTACGGGTCCCCCGTGCCCGGATACACGGCTCCGGACAGTACGGTCAGGGCCGCCGCGCGCGTCGGGCAACTGCTCATCGGGATCGTCCGCGACGCGCACCAGGGCGGCGGCGTGGCGCCGCCCGAGCTCTCCGACGCCCTGCGGCCCGAGGCCGAGCGTATGGCCGCGGATCTCGCGCCTGACCTGCCGCCGGGGGTGGTGGCCGCGCTCGTCGCCGCGTGGGCGCAACTGTTCGGGCTCATCGGTTTCGAGCTGTTCGGCCAGTTCAACCGCGTCGTCGACGACCGATCGGCCTTCTTCGACCACGCCGTGTCGCGCCTCGCCCGCGACGTCGGGCTCTCCATGTAGCCGTACTCCCGCGGAAGTACGTGTGATCACCTCGCACGGCGGACGCCCGGCGCCGCCCGGGGCGCTTAGCGTGGCGGCATGGACGAGCAGCGCGTACGTGACGGTGGCCCGCCCCGGCAGTGGGGCGGGCCACCGTGGCTGCGCGACCGGTGGGGGCGCGGGGCCGTCGAGGGCGACCGTCGGTGGCCGTGGCGGTCCACGCTTCTCGTCACCGTGTTCGTCCTCATGGGGACCAACTTCGCCGCGCACGGGCAGGTGGGCGAGCGCGCGGACCTGGATGTGTTCGCGCGGCTGCTGATGCTCGTCGGGGGCGTGCTGCTCCTGTGGCGCCGGCGGTACCCGGTCGCCGTCGCGTTCGGCACGACGGCGTGCGTGACCGTGTACCTGGGCGCCGGGTATCCGTACGGTCCCGTGTTCCTGCTCGTGGCCCTCGCGTGCTTCTCCGCGATCGTGGCGGGGCGCCGGTGGGCGGCGTGGGGCGCGGCCGGGGTGCTCTGGGCGGGGCACCTGCTCATCGGGCACTGGCTGTACGCATATCTGCCGCCCTCGGGCGACGGGCCCGCCCCGTGGGCGCAGGAGGGGATCGTCGCGGCCTGGGTGCTCGCGATCATGGCGATCGCCGAGCTGGCGCGGGTGCGGCGCGAACAGTGGGAGCACGCGCGCGTGGAGCGGGAGAAGGCGGCCAGACGGCGGGCCGACGAGGAGCGCCTGCGCATCGCCCGCGAACTCCACGACGTGCTCGCCCACTCCATCTCCGTGATCAACGTGCAGGCGGGCGTCGGGCTCGCCCTGCTCGACACCGACCCGGAGCAGGCCCGCACCGCGCTGACCACCATCAAGAGCGCGAGCAAGGAGGCGCTGGGAGAGGTGCGGCAGGTCCTCGACACTCTCCGGACCCCCGGCGACGCGCCCCGCGCACCCGCGCCCGGCCTCGACCGCCTCCCGGAACTCGTCGACCAGGCCGCGGGCGCCGGGCTCACCGTCGACGTCACCACCGACGGCGCGCGGGCCACGCTGCCGCCGGGCGCCGACCTCGCCGCGTTCCGCATCGTGCAGGAAGCGCTCACCAATGTCGTACGGCACTCGGGCTCACGCCACGCGCGCGTACAACTGTCGTACGGGGACCGGGTGTTGACGCTCACCGTCGACGACGACGGGCCCTCGACCCACGCCGACGCGGGCGGCAGCGGCAACGGGCTCGCCGGAATGCGCGAGCGCGCCGCCGCCCTCGGTGGCACGATCGAGGCGGGCCCGCGCGGGGATGGCGGTTTCCGGGTCGTCGCGCGCCTCCCGCTCACCACGACCACTTCCGCACCGTCCGCATCGGAGGAGCTCCAGTGATCCGCGTACTGCTCGCCGACGACCAGTCGCTCGTCCGCGCCGGGTTCCGGGCGCTGCTCGACGCGCAGAGCGACATCGAGGTCGCGGGCGAGGCGGCGGACGGCGAGGAAGCGGTGCGCCTGGTGCGCGAACTGCGCCCCGACGTCGTGCTCATGGACATCCGCATGCCGCTGCTCGACGGCCTCGCGGCGACCCGCCGGATCGGCGAGGACGCGGACCTGGAGGCGGTGAAGGTGGTCATGCTCACCACCTTCGAACTCGACGAGTACGTCTTCGAGGCGATCCGCTCCGGGGCCTCCGGCTTCCTCGTCAAGGACACCGAGCCGGAGGAACTGCTGCGCGCCGTAAGGGCAGTTGTTCATGGCGACGCGCTGCTCTCGCCGGGCGTCACCCGCCGCCTGATCGCCGAGTTCGCGGCGCGCTCGAAGGAGCCGGAGACCGTCGCGCCGCTCACCGAACTGACCGAGCGGGAGCGGGAGGTGATGGCGCTCGTCGGCATCGGCCTGTCCAACGAGGAGATCGCCCGCCGCCTCGTCGTCAGCCCGCTCACGGCGAAGACCCATGTGAGCCGCACGATGGTGAAGCTGGGCGCCCGTGATCGGGCCCAACTCGTCGTACTGGCCTACGAGTCGGGGCTCGTGCGGCCCGGGTGGCTGGGCTGAGGCACACCTGTCACCTGGCGCCGCGTGCGGTCACGAGCCCGGATTCGTACGCGAGCACCACGAGATGGGCGCGGTCGCGGGCGCGGAGTTTGGACATGGCCCGGTTGATGTGGGTCTTCGCGGTCAGCGGTGTGATCACCATGCGGGCAGCGACCTGGTCGTTGGCGAGTCCGTGGGCGACCAGGACGACGGCCTCGCGCTCGCGGTTCGTCAGCTCCGCCAGGCCCTCGGCCGGGCCCGGATGCGGCGGCTGGGTGACGTAACGGTCGATCAGCTTGCGCGTGATCGACGGCGCGAGCAGGGCGTCGCCCCGCGCGGCGACCCGCACCGCGTGCAGCAGGTCCTCCGGCAGGATGTCCTTCACCAGGAACCCCGCGGCGCCCGCCCGCAGCGCCTCGAAGACGTACTCGTCCAGGCCGTAGTTGGTCAGGACGACCACGTGCACCTGGTCGAGGGCCGGGTCCGCGGCGATGCGGCGGGTCGCCTCGATGCCGTCGACGACCGGCATCTGGATGTCGATCAGCACGATGTCGGGCAGGTGTCGCCTGATGAGTGCCAGCGCCTCCTCGCCGTTGGCGGCCTCCGCCACCACCTCGATGTCGTCCTCGAGGTCGAGGAGCGCGCGGAATCCGCTGCGGATGAGCGGCTGGTCGTCGACGAGCAGCACCCGGATCACCTTCCGCGCCTCGTCCTGTGCCCCGTTCATGGTGTGCGCTCCACGGGGAGTTCGGCCCGGACGCTGAACCCGCCGCCGGGACGTGGCTCGGCCCGCAAAGTGCCGCCGAGCGCGGTGACACGTTCGTGCATGCCGAGGAGTCCGATGCCGGGCAGCGGGGCGGAGCCCGGTGCGGCCGTGCCGTCGTCGTCGATGCGCAGGGCGAGGGTGTCCGGGCGGTGGCCGACGGTGACCTCGGCGGTGCGGGCGGCGGCGTGCCGGGCGACGTTCGTCAGTGACTCCTGGACGATGCGGTAGGCGGTGCGCTGCACGGCGGCCGGCACCTCGCGGGGGCGGCCCTCGATCGTCAACGTCGTCTCCAGACCGCCCGTTCCGGCCCGCTTCACCAGCTCCGGCAGGTCGTCGAGGGTGTGCGGCGGGCGTGTGTCGTCGTCCCGCAGAGCCTCCAGCGTCGCCCGCAGCTCGCGGCTCGCCTCACGGCCCGCCTCCTGGATGGCCAGGAGAGGCTCGGGCACCTGCTCGCCGCGCTTGAGCGCCACGTGGACGGCGACCTCGGCCTGCAGCTTGACGATCGAGATCTGGTGGGTCAGCGAATCGTGCAACTCCCGTGCGATACGCAGCCGTTCCTCGTCGGCGCGCCGCCGCGCGGTCTCCTCCCGGGTGCGCTCCGCCTCGTCCGCACGCCGCTCGGCCTGCCGCAGCGCTTCCCCCGCGGCGGCGGCCGCGACCAGCCAGCCCAGTTCGAGCGCGCCCCGCGAGTGCGTGAACGCCTCGCGGACGGACCCGGCGCCCGGCGAGAGCAGGTAGGCGAGCGGCAGCGCGGCGAGGACGGCGACGGATGCCACCAGCGTGGCGAGTCGGTGCCCCTCGCGCACCGCGGCGTACACCGCGAACAGATAGGCCACGACCGGTACGTCGAGGCCTGTCGCCTGATAGCCGACGGCGCACAGACCGGTGACCGCGAGGACGGCGACGGGCGCGCGGCGGCGTGCGTAGAGCGCGAGGCCGCCGCCCAACAGCAGCGCGTAGCCGAGGAGTTCGAGGTGCGTGCCGGCCCGGTCGCCGGAGAGCCCGGCGGCGAGCAGCATCGCCGCCACACACCCGGCGATCACCGCGTCCCTGACTCCCGCCCGCACAGCGAACCGTTCCGTGCCCATGCGCGCAATCTAGCCGCAGGGCGCCGGGGGCGGACCCTGCGTGCGGAGGATCGGCCGGCTACCGCGCGTGCCGCAGCGGCCGTGGAAGTACCGCGCCCGCGGTAGCCGGCTGCGGCAACGGTGGCAGCGCGAAGAGTCTGCGGCTGCCGGACGACGGGGCCGGGGCCCGGCGACATGCTCTGAGTACCGACTCGAGAGACCACCAACTCAAGAGACCAGCAATTCAAGCGACACCGAAGACGAAGGAGGATCCCATGTCAGGCCTGATGTCAGTGCAGTCCTTGCTCGTCTCCGCCCAGGCGGCCGAGGTCGACTCCACCACCCTGACCGCCGACCGCGTGTGGGCCACGTCCGCCGCGGGGATCGGGCTGATCGGCGTGCTCGTCGGTGGTCTCGCCCTGGCCCGCCGCGTCGGCGGCCACGAGCGGCAGGCGGCCCTCGCGGCCCAGTTCGCGGGGCTCGTCGCCGTGGTCGTCGGTGCGCTGAACCTGGCGCTCGCCGACGGCGGACCCGGCACCGGGAACGGTGTCGTGGGCGGCGGCATCGCCTTGGTCCTCGGTGCGGTCGCCGCAGTCGTCGGCCGGCTGGCGCAGCGCCGATCCCGGGAGGACGGGACGGCGCGGCACCAGCCGGGTCACTGACCGCGATGCGGAGGTCCTCCAGGAGGTCAGATCCCCGAGTGCTCCCGCCAGAGCGCGGCGAGCGCCGGGTCCCCGCTCACGTCCGGGAACGGCAGCCGGTTCCACAGCGCCAGGTACAACCGCGCCGCGGGACCGGCGAGTTCGCACTCCGCCTCGTCCGTGGCACCGCGTTCGGCGGCCGGCGGATCCTGCGTGATGCGTACCGTCCACACGGCGTCCGCGCCCGCGTCCGTGGCCCGTACGCGCAGGGTCCTGGGAACGTCCGAGCGCACCCGGCTGCGCTTGCGGGCGTGGAAACCGATGAGCAGCTCGTCGATCCCGTCGACCGCGAACTCCGGGGTGAGCGGGTCGGGTTCGCCGCTGAGGGTGGTGTTCAGGGCCGACTGCGCGTCCACCCGGTGCACCGTCGTCTCGTGCGCCTGGCGCCGCGCCCAGAACGCCAGCGGCGAGGGTGCGGGCAGGAAGGCCCAACAGTCCACATCGGTACGGGCGTCGGTGAGGGTGTCGACCAGCTGCCGGTGTCCCTCGCGGTACCAGTCGAGCAGGGCGTCGCCGTCCAGGTCGGAGCGGTCCTCCAGGGGGTGGCGCTCCTGTAGTCCCTCCGCCACGTACGAGTTGGCCCAACGGTGCACCGCACCCTGGTGACGTAGAAGATCGCGCACCTGCCAGCCGGGGCACGTCGACACCTTGGCGTCGACGCCCGCCTCCTCGGCGGCCGCGGCCAGCAACCGGCCCTCGTCGTCGACGATTCGAATATGTTCGGCAATCTGCATACGCGGAGTCTGCCGCTACAACTGTGCGCCCACGCAAGCCAATTCCATTACGTGGTCTACGTCGTCGCCACGCGCCGCGTCGCGAAGCCGATCGTGGCCGCCACCGCGGCGAGCACCGCCACGCTCGTCAGGGCCGCGGACAGCGAGAACCAGTCCGCCATGAAGCCGATGGCGGGCGGCCCGAGCAGCATGCCGCCGTAGCCGAGCGTGGACGCGGCCGCGACGCCCGTGGGCCCGGCGAGCGCCCCGGCCCGTTCGATCGCGACGGGGAAGAGGTTCGCGAGGCCGATCCCGGTGATCGCGAAACCGATGAGCGCGAGCCACACCGTGGGCGCCAGCGAACCGAGCAGCATGCCGACCGCACCGGTCAGGCCGCCGGCCACCAACGTCCGTGTCCTGCCCAGCCGTTCAAGCAGGGTCGTGCCCGTGAGTCGGCCGATCGTCATGGCGAACGCGAAGCACGAGTAGCTGGCCGCCGCGATGCCCGGGTGGGCGTGCAGGTCCTGCTCCATGTGCAGCGCGCTCCAGTCGGCCAGCGCCCCCTCGCCGTACGCCGTGCACAGCGCGATGAGGCCGCAGACCAGGACGAGCAGGCGGGTGCGGCCGTCGATACGGCTGCCGGTGCGGGGAGCCTCGGTGGCGGGCGTACGGTCCACGGGGCCCGGTGCCGGGTGGCGCAACAGGGTCGGGGCGGCGCACGCGGTGACGGCCAGGCCGATCACGGCGATCGCCATCAGGTGCTTGGTGGGTGTCAGATGTGCCGCCACCAGTCCGCCGAGGCCCGAGCCGATCATGCCGCCGAGGCTGAACGCGGCGTGGAAGCTGGGCATGATCGGCCTGCCGAGGGCGCCGACCAGGTCGACGGCGGCGCTGTTCATCGCCACGTTGATGCCGCCGTACGCCGCCCCGAACGCCAGCAGGACGAGGCCGAGCGCGAGGGGTGAGTGGGTGAGCGGCGGCAGGATCACGGTCAGCGGGAGCAGCACGCCGCATGCGACGGTCACCGCGTGCGAGCCGAAGCGCCGGCACAGCCGCCCGGTCAGCATCATCGTGATGACGGCGCCGGCCGAGACACCGAGCAGCGCGAGGCCGAGGGCGCTCGCGGACGCCCCGGTCTGTGCCTTGACGGCGGGGATGCGCACCACCCAGCCGGCGAAGACGAAGCCGTCGAGCGCGAAGAACGCGGTGAGGGCCAGGCGCAGGCGGGCCAGGGACGCGGCGCGGGGGTCGTCGGCGTTGACGGTCCCGAGTTTGTTCAGTAGCGGCACAAAGTCAGACTAGAGCGGGACTCCGTTGCCGAACAAGGGGGTCGCCCGCAGATGTGTGCGGGTTACACGGTGAGCGCCTGCAGGCGTGTGCGGGTCACACGGTGAGCGCCCGCAGGCGTGTGAGGGCTACACCGTGAGCACCCGCACGCCCGCCTCCTCGAACCGGCCGAGGGTCTCCTTGTCCGCCGCCGTGTCCGTGACGAGGATGTCGACCTGCGCCACGTCGCAGATCCGGGCGAACGCCCGGTGGCCCAGCTTGCTGGAGTCGGCCGCGACCACCACGCGCTCCGCCCGCTCGCACAGCATCCGGTTGATCGCCGCCTCCGCCTCGTCGTGCGCGGACGCCCCGTGTGTGACGTCGAGGCCGACGACGCCGAGCACCGCCGTGTCGAGCGTGACCTGGCCGAGCACACCGTCGGCGAGCGGGCCGATCAACTCGTACGACTGCGGGCGCGCGACCCCACCCGTGAGCACGATCTTGAACTGGGGCCGCACCGCGAGCTCGTTGGCGATGTTGAGCGCGTTCGTGACGATCGTCAGGGCGGGCGTCCCGGACGCGAGGTCGGGTCGGACGGCGAGCGCCCGCGCCACCTCCGTCGTGGTCGTGCCGCCGGTGAGGCCGACCGCCTCTCCGGGGGTGACGAGTTCGGCGACGGCCTTCGCGATGCGCTGCTTCTCAGCGGCGCCGAGCGCGGACTTGTAGCGCAACGGGAGTTCATAGCTCACGCCGTGCACGACGGCGCCGCCGCGGGTGCGCACCAGCATCTGCTGCTCGGCGAGCCCGTCGAAGTCGCGGCGGATGGTCGCGGCGGAGACGCCGAGCTCGCTCGCCGCGTCCTCCACGTCCAGGCGCCCGCGCTCGACGAGCAGTTCCAGGAGGGACTTCCAGCGGGCGTCGCGGGACATCGGCGGCTCCAACTCGTCGTTCGGTTCGGTGGTGCGTGCGGTGGCGCATTCGGTGGCACGACCTTAACTGGCATGCGCACGAATGCTTGATTGTGCGCGAAAGCTCGCTATATCTTGCAAGAACACGCATCCAGTGAGCGCGCCCCAGAGGCGTGACCAACCGCGGAGTGGGGGCACGGCATGAGCGACGACCAGGGCCGGACGGGCCACAAGGAAAGCCACGTCGGACACGAACTGAACAGCCAGCCGGAGTGCTGGACGCGGGCCGCCGGGCTCGCCACCCGGCACAAGGCGGCGCTGCCCGCCGCGGGGGAGCGGGTGGCGATCGTCGGCTGCGGCACCTCGTGGTTCATGGCGCAGGCCGCCGCCGCGCTGCGCGAGCAGGCGGGACAGGGCGAGACCGACGCGTTCGCCGCGTCGGAGTTCCCGGCCGGACGCTCCTACGACCACGTGATCGCGCTGACCCGGTCCGGCACCACCACCGAGGTCCTCGACCTCCTCGCCGCCCACCGGGGCAGGGCCCGCACCACGGCGATCACCGGCGACCCGGCCACCCCGATCGCGGACGCCGCGGACGACCTGGTCGTCCTCGACTTCGCCGACGAGCAGTCGGTCGTCCAGACCCGTTTCGCCACCACCGCCCTGACGCTCCTGCGCGCCCACTTCGGCCTGCACTCCGAGCAGGCGGTCGCCGACGCGCGCACGGCGCTCGCCGAGCCGCTGCCCGAAGACCTCGTGGACTGCGAGCAGTTCACCTTCCTCGGCCGCGGCTGGACGGTCGGCCTCGCGAACGAGGCGGCGCTCAAGATGCGCGAGGCGTCCCTGTCGTGGACCGAGGCGTACCCGGCGATGGAGTACCGCCACGGCCCCATCAGTATCACCACCTCCGGCACCGCGACGTGGATGCTCGGCGAGGCGCCCGAGGGCCTCGCCGCGCAGGTCGCCGCGACCGGCGGGCTCTGGATCGAGGGCGGCCTCGACCCGCTGGCGGAACTGGTCCGCGCCCAGCGCCTCGCGGTCGCCGTCGCGGCCCGCAGGGAGCTCGACCCCGACCGCCCGCGCCACCTCACCCGCTCGGTGATCCTCGACGCCAACTGACCTCCCCCGTACAGGACTTGAGAAGGGAGAGGCAGTGCCCCTCGCAGCAACAGGGACCCTCGTCGGCGCGGCGGCGGCCCGGCGCGGCGCCGTGGCCGCGTTCAACGTGATCACCCTCGAACACATCGAGGCGGTCGTCGCGGGCGCCGAGGCGGTGGACGCGCCCGTCATCCTCCAGATCAGCGAGAACGCCGTGCGCTACCGCTACGGCCGGCTCCTGCCGCTGGCCCGCGCCGCGGTCGCGGCGGCCGAGTCCGCGCGCGTCGACGTGGGCCTGCACCTGGACCACGTACAGAGCGACGACCTGCTGCGGCAGGCCGCCGACGCCGGGTTCGGTTCGGTGATGTACGACGCCGCGCGGCTGCCCTACGACGAGAACCTCGCCGCGACGCGCGCCGCCGCCGACTGGGGACACGCCAACGGCCTATGGGTGGAAGCGGAGTTGGGCCAGGTCGGCGGCAAGGACGGCGCCGCACCCCTGGACGCGCACGCCCCCGGCGCCCGCACCGACCCCGGCGAGGCCCGCGCCTACGTCACCGACACGGGCGTCGACGCGCTCGCCGTCGCGGTCGGCTCCTCGCACGCGATGACCACCCGCACCGCCACACTCGACCACGACCTGCTCAAACGGCTCGCCGGCGGCCTCGACGTGCCGCTCGTCCTGCACGGCTCGTCCGGCGTGCCGGACGACGAGCTGGCGGCGGCGGTCCGCGGCGGCATCGCCAAGGTCAACGTGGGGACGGCCCTGAACATCGCGATGACATCCGCCATCCGCGAGTTCCTCACCGCGCACCCGGAAGCGGTCGACCCACGCAAATACCTCAAGGTGGCGCGCGAGGCGATGGTGCGCACCGTGAGCGAGTTGATCGGGGTGGTGCGCGGTTGAGGGGAGCGAGCTGAACAGGGCGGTGCGCGGCTGATCGCACCGCCCGTGTCTCAGTCCAACGCCCCCGCGTGGTACCGCACCCCCGGGTTCCACAGCAGGAACCCCTCGATCCCGTCGGAGCGGGCCGCGTCGAGTTGGGCGCGGACCTCCTTGTCGCCGTAGGAGACGCCGAGGGAGAAGTCCTGGATCCAGGGGACGATCTGCGCGTCGGTGTGCCGGGTCTTCTTCGCGAAGGCGGCCAGGGAGCGCTTGGTGATCGGGTACGGGTGGGAGTTGGGGTCGGAGACGCCGTACTCGCCCTCGGCCCAGTGCGAGGGGTAGATCATCGGCGCGATGTAGTCGGCCTCCTGCGCGAGCAGGCCGACGTCCTGGGCGATCTCCTTCGGCCGGTCGACGGCGATGCCGAACACCGAGACACCGAGGAACGCGTTGTGCTTGCGGACGGCGGCACGGGTCTCGCCGACGACATCGGCGACGGACCGCTCGGGCGTGGTGTCACCGAGGCCCGGGAAGGACATCTTGCGGATCGGGCCGTCGGGGCGGCGGATGTAGTCGTAGAGGATGTCGTCGAAGCCCAGCTTCGCGGCCTCCGCGGCCAGGTCGATGTTGTACTGCCGCACTTCCTCGTTCGCGAAGTTGGTGAACGACAACTGGCCGTAGCTGCCGCCGTTGTAGGCGCCCCCGCCCGGGGTCCGCACCACACGGTCGCGGTGCCCGGACTTCCAGGACTTGGTGGCGAGGATCGGGTCACGGAAGGCGACGATGCGGCCGACGACAGTGCCGCCCGCGGCGTGGATCTCCTTGACGGCCTTCTTCGCGTCGTAGTACCCCTTGGCGGCGCCGACGCTCTTCGCCAGTGGCACCTTCGAGGCGTAACCGACCTCGCCGAGCTCGTCCTTGATGTCGAGCTGCACGGCGTTGATCTTCTTCTGCTTCAGCATCTTCATGACTGGATTGCGCAGCGCGTCGGAGGCCCAGCCCTGGGCGCTGACGTGCACGGCCTTCAACACCGGCCGATGCACGGTGAGTTCGGCGTCCTGGCGGGCGGTGTTGCCCGCGGCGTCCGTCGCGGTCACCGTCGTACGTCCCGGTGGACGCGGGAGCCGGACGGCGAAGGCGCCGTCCTTCGCGGGCTTCGCGGCGTGCCCCGCGACGGTTATTCGCCGCGCGCCGGCCGCCGTGCCCTTGACCGTGACGGGCTCGCGGAAGCCGTCCGCCTTGGTGTCGGCCACCTTGAGGCGGGGTGCCTCGGTGTCGACCGTCAGTTTTCGGACGACCTCGGTGTCACCGGTGGGCCAGGAACCGGGCTGGGTGACACGCAGTTCGTGTGTGCCGTCCTTGATGTCACCCAGGCCGACGGAGAGGGTGCCGGTGCTGCCGTGCGCGGCCCGCGTCCGCAGGGGCTTGCCGTCGAGGGTGACCTTGGTGCCCTTGAGTTCGTCGCCCTCGGCGCCGGTGACCTCGAACTTCCCCGTGTGCAGGAGCCGCGCGCCCAGCTTGCCGTCGTTGGGCAGGCCCACGAGGCTCAGGGTGGTTCCGTGTGCGGCGCGTAGCGAGAGTGTGCCGCCTATGGCGAGAACCAGTGCGAGCAGTACGCACACGAGGATGACCGGCCGTCTGCGCGGGAAGCCCGCCGGGGAAGCACTGGCCGCAGGGTCGGAAACGGAACCGGATGAGCGGGAGGTGGGGGAGCGGAGCCAGTTCTTCCAGTCGAGCCGCATCAGCAGATCCTCCAGGAGGTCTCGTGCGTCGTGGTCTACTACGTCTACCTCGTCGTCCTCGTCTTCTTCGTCTGCCTCGTGTTCACCGTTCCGGCACAACTGCCGTATCTGCTCTGGTCCTTGCGATGGCCGCGGTCTCCTGCGGTGGTACCGGGAGCGATGCGCCGGATGACGGAGCCAAGTCTCCGCAGTCCGCCGGTGACCGGCAGGATTCCCACTCCCCGGGCTCAGGACACACGTCCGGGGCAGCGAAACCGGCCAAACCTCCGGCGCCGGAAAAGGTGCGTGCCAACGAACTGGGCGCCGTGCCGGTGCTCATGTACCACCAGATCCTCGAGCACCCGAAGAGCGCGTACGACCGGACACCCAAGGACCTCCGCGCGGAGCTGGAACGCCTGGTGCGCGAGGGGTACGTGCCCGTGACCGCGGGCGAGTACGAGACGGGGAGGATCGACATCCCGGCCGGCGCCCACCCGGTCGTCCTCACCTTCGACGACTCCACCGACAGCCAGCTCCGCCTCGGCGCCGACGGCGAACCCGCCGACGACTGCGCGGTCGGCGTGCTGCGCGCCGTCGCCCGCGAGCACCCGCGCTTCAAGGCCCGCGCCACCCTCTTCGTGAACGGCGACGCCTTCGCCGCAACCGGCCAGAAGAAGGCCCTGACCTGGCTGAAGAAGAACGGTTTCGAGATCGGCAACCACACCCTCGACCACGCCAACCTCGCGCAGAGCGACGCCGCCGAGGTCCGCCACCAGATCGCCGAGGGCCAGCGCTCCATCGTGCGCGACGTCCCCGGCACGACCGTCCGCTCCCTCGCCCTCCCGTACGGCGCCCAGTCCGAGCCCGCCGACCTCGCCCTGACCGGCAGCGCCGCCGGCACGGCGTACAAGAACCGGGGCGTCTACCTCGTCGGCGCGAACCCGGCCCCCTCCCCGTACGCGGACTCCTTCGACCCGGCCGCGATCCCCCGCATCCGCTCGGCCCCCGCGAAGGGCAAGGACGCCAACTACAGCTCCACACACTGGCTCGACCAACTGTCCGCGGGGAAACTCGCGCGCTACACGTCCGACGGTGACCCGGACCACGTGTCGTACCCGAAGAACACGGCGGCGCGGCCGGGAAAGGGGGCGGACAAGGGGAAGCTTCGGCCGTACTGACAGGTCAGGCGCGCGCCCTCGTCACGGCGTCGGCGGAGCGTCCTCCCGCGTCGGCAGCAGGCCCAGTTCCTGGGCCAGCAGCACCGTGGTGAGGCGGTCGTGGGAGCCGAGCTTGCGGTAGAGGTGTTCGCGATGCTTGAGCACCGTGTGCACGGTGATGTCCAGTCTTCGGGCGGTGGCCTCCGCCGTGAGACCGCGCGCCAGCAGAGCGAGCACCGTCAGCTCGCGAGGAGTGATGCCGTACGCGGCGGCCCGCTGCTCCGGTGCTGCTGTCGGGCCCGCGTCCGGCATGGCGCGGCGCAGTGCCTCGAGCCCGGTCAGCAGCGGCTGCAGGCGTCGCGCGACGGCGCGGTCCCGCTCGCCGAAGTCCGAGCCGGCCCGCCCGATCACCAGCGTGCGCACGACTCCCGGCGGGGCCCGCAGCGGCACCGCGAGCTGGCGGGTGACACCGATGGTCTCGCGGCCGGCCCGGTGCGCGTCACTGTGCCACCACTCCGCGTCGGCCACGTCGTCGAGCGTCAACGGGCCGCTGTGTCCGGCGGCGAACAGCCGCATGAGGGGATGGGCACGCATGTGCCTGGTGATGAGGGTGTTCATCGGCCGACCGCCGAGCCAGTCCGGATGCCCGGCGATCATCCGCCCGGTGCCGGCGTCCCAGCGCAGGGCGGCCAGCACGCTGATGTCGCCGTTCAGGCAGGTACCGAGCTCGGTGAGCAGCTGCGGCCAGGACGGGCCGGGGCCGGGGTCGCCGTACACGGCGGCAGCGAGGTCGAGCATCTGCTCGTAGTCCCGTACCGACAGATCCCTCATGGGTACAGCTTGGCCCTGCCCGCCTGATCCCTTCTACCGATCCGGGCGGCCGGCGCGGGCTCCCCTCCAGGGCGCGCCGGCCGTGACGGCGTGTCAGGGGAGGCGCCCGGTGACGGTGAAGGCGACGGAATAGCTCAGGGTGTCCTCGGCGTCGAGGAACTCCAGGAAGACCGCGACGGCCCGGTCCGCTTCGGCGGATGACCCCAGGGCGTGCGCGAGGAACGGGCGGGCGATGTCCAACTTCAGTTCCCAGTGGGCCCGTTCGCCCTGCGCCACTCGCCCCGCGATCAGGTGATAGGGCTCCACCCGGACGGCGAGCTCGCGAAGCCCGGCCGCCCGCGCCAGCCGGTACAGCGCGCGTCCCGCATGGGCATCGAAGCCGGCCGCACGCAGCGCGGGTGCGACGCGGGCGAGCAGCGCGCCGAGCTCCGCGGGGACAGGGTCGTGCCAGACGAGCTGACCGTCGAGGTCGAACAGCACGACTGCCCCGCCACGGCGGGTGACGCGTGCCATCTCGGCGATTGCCGCGCCGCGGCGCCCGACGTACTGGAGCAGCAACCGGCTGTAGACCACGTCGAACGAGCCGGTGGCGAAGGGGAGTCGGCAGGCGTCCGCGCAGCAGCGCCAGGGCACCGGAGTCCCGGCCTCGCGTATCCCGCTGGCCAGCCGTCCGGCGCTGACATCGGCGGCGACCACCTTCGCCGCCGGCCACCGCCGCAGGACGGCGGTGGCCACGTGCCCGGGGCCCGCGCCCACGTCGAGTACCGTCGCCCGCGGCGACATGACGTGCGGCAGGTGCGTCCGCACCCATCGCCGGGCGTCCACCTTCGCCTCCAGCCGGGCGGCCTCGCGGGGGTCCTCCATGAGGTAGTGGCCCGTCACGCGCGGACCTTGCGTGAGGTCGTGGCCCGTCACGGGCCGGCCCTCCGGTCCGGTGCGGCCCCGTCCCCTCGTCGGCCGTACAGCTCGTCGATGTGCCGGTAGAAGTCGGCATATCCCTCGGCGAGCCAGATCGCCCGGGAGTACCGGGCGACCGGCTCGGCCCCGGCCTCCCGCAGGAACCGGCCCGTCCTGGCGTCGGTCGCCACCGGGATCGCACCGAGCGGGAACGACTCGTAGGCCTCGCACGCCCGGGGCAGAAGCCTGCGGACCACCCGCTCGGCCCGCGCCGCGTCCAGGCCGGGATCGACGAGCAGGTCGAGGCGGTTCTCCAAGAGGGACAGGTTGAGCCCCAGCGGCCCTTCGTGGGCGAGGGCCGCGCCCGACAACCGCCCCCGCTCATCCGGATGCAACCAGATCCGGCGCCGTCGTCGCAGTCCGACCGTGCGGTACAGGGAGTCCAGCGCCGTCAGCAGGAGGTCGTCCGTCCACAGTTCCTCCGCCCGTGCGTACAGGGCACCGCGTGTGCGGACGGCCAAGGCGGCGAGTTCGGCACATGCCCCGTCGCCGTCCCATTCGGACGTCGACGCGTCGTGGTCCTCCGGGTCCGCGAGGGAACGTGCGACCGGCAGAGGCACCATCAGGTAGTCGCCGGACTCGACGGAGCCGGTGCCGGGCGGCATCCATTCCTCCAGGGTCCCGAACACCCGCCCCATATAAGGGTGGTCGGGCCGGAACCACATCTGGACGGCGCCGAAACGCCCCTCGCGCATCGTCGTCTTCTGGCTCGCCAGAATCACCGCCCGCACCGCCTCCGGCGGCCCTGAGCCGACCAGGTGCTGGGCGTGCCAGCAGGTCCAGGTGCAGCGCCACGTCGCCATCGAGGCGAGACCGTCGTCGGGCGTGCGACGGAGCACCACCCGCAGCAGTGAACTGCCCGCCGCGGCGGCCCGCTCCCAGTTCTCCAGGACCAACGGCAGGAAGGGCTCCAGCCGCGCCGCCTTCTCGGAGTAGAGGAGCCGCGACCGCGCGTAGTGGTCGAGGAGGCGGTCCGGGGCGAGGGTGTTCACCTCGCAGCCGAACTCCGCGTAGTCGGCGGCCGGAGCCTCCCGCAGGTCCTGGCGAGACGTCTCCTCGGGCGGTGCCGGGCGCGGCGTCTCCTTGTACGGGGTCTCCTCGCGTGTTTCGAACGAGGACTGCGCCCCGCCGCGAGCGTGGATGCTCCCCGGGCGAGGCTCGGCGGGAGCGCTGGAGGGCTCATGGGCCGAACCCCTGGCGTGCAGCCGGGGATCCACATCCGAGTCGGGGCGGGCCGTCCGCCGTGCCGGTTCTGGTTCCAGTCGTGGTTTTGGTCGGTAGAACGTCATGGCAACGACGCTGGCACCGTGCCAAGGGCCCCGGAATGGGAAGAACTTCTGATTGACGGCGGGCGTGACGGCCAATCGCGCCCGTCGGACCACCGGGGGACCGGCATAGCCTGGACGTATGAGTGAGCTGTTTGCCCGTGCGCGCCGAACCGTCGCTCCGGGCGCCGTGCACGTGCCGGACTGGCTCGCCCCCGAGGAGCAGCGGGCGCTGCTCGAACAGTGCCGTGCGTGGGCGAGGCCACCCGCCGGGCTCAGAGAAGTGACCACACCCGGTGGCGGCCGCATGTCGGTCCGGCAGTTCGGCCTCGGCTGGCACTGGTTCCCGTACGGGTACGCGCGCACGGTCGTCGACGGCGACGGGGCGCCCGTGAAGCCGATGCCGGAGGAGTTGGCCGCGCTCGGCCGGCGCGCGGTCACCGCCGCCTACGGTGAGGCGCCGCAGGAGACGTACGACATCGCCCTGATCAACTACTACGACACCGACGCCCACATGGGCATGCACAAGGACCGTGACGAGAAGTCGACCGCGCCGGTCGTGTCCCTCAGTCTCGGTGACACCTGCGTCTTCCGGTTCGGCAACACCGAGACGCGTACGAAGCCGTACACCGACGTCGAGCTGCGCAGCGGGGATCTGTTCGTGTTCGGTGGCGAATCACGGTTCGCGTATCACGGGGTGCCGAGGACCGAGCCGGGGACGGCGCCGCCCGGGCTCGGCCTGAGGGGGCGGCTCAACGTCACGTTGCGGGTCAGCGGCTTGTAGACGGGGTGCGCGCACGGATCGGCCGCGGGGCGTTCACCGGCTAACATTCCTGAGCGTGATCAGGGCGAGGAGTTGCTGATGGGCGGCGGCAAGGCGGCCTCCGGGACCGGGGGCCATACGGCGGGCGACACGGCCGGGCGGCCACCGCGTCTGGAGCGGGGGCGCAGCGCGCTTGGTCCCGCGCTCGAACTCGTCCACACCGGGCGGGCTCCCACCCGCGCCGTGCTGACCGCCGAGCTCGGTGTGACCCGCGCGACCGCGGGCGCCGTCGCCGCGGAGCTGGAGGCGCTCGGCCTCATCCGCATCGACGCGAAGCCGAGCGCGGCGTCCGGCTCCCAGGGCCGCCCCTCGCACCGCCTCTCCGTCGCCGACGAAGGACCGGTCGCGCTGGCGGCACAGGTCCACTCCGACGGCTACCGGGCGGCGCTCGTCGGCCTCGGCGGCGGCATCGTCGCCACCACGCCGGGCTGCGAGATCATCGACCCGGACCCGGCGGACGTACTGCGGTCGGTGGTGGAGGCGGGCGTCCGGCTCCTCGATGCCACCGGGCGACGTTGCGTCGGCGCGGGCCTTGCTGTCCCCTCCGCGGTCGCCGAACCCGACGGCACCGCCCTCAACCCCCTCCACCTGGCCTGGCCGGTGGGCGCGCCGGTGCGGCAGATCTTCACCGACTGCGTACGGGAAGCGGGCCTGGGCATCCCGGCGTTCGCGGCCAACGATGTGAACCTGGGGGCGCTCGCCGAGCACCGGCACGGCGCGGGACGTGGCGCGCGCGACCTGCTGCTGGTGGCGACCGGGCACCGTGGCGTCGGCGGGGCGCTCGTCCTCGACGGGCATCTGCACACCGGCAGTTCGGGCCTCGCCCTGGAGGTCGGCCACCTCACGGTGAACCCCGAAGGGCGCCCCTGCCACTGCGGGAGCCGCGGCTGCCTGGACGTCGAGGCCGACCCGCTCGCCTTCCTCACGGCGGCGGGCCGCGCCCCCGACCCCGGCGGCTCACTCCTGGAACAGGCCCGCGGCCTGCTGACCGAGGCGAAGGACGACCCGGACGTCCGCGCGGCGACCGCCCTCCTCATCGACCGCCTCGGCCTCGGCCTCGCCGGCCTGGTCAACATCCTCAACCCGGACCGCATCGTCCTCGGCGGCCTCCACCGCACCCTCCTCGACGCCGACCCCGAGCGCCTCCGGGCCGTCGTGGCGGACCGCAGCCTGTGGGGCCGCAGCGGCAGCGTCCCGATCCTGGCGTCGACGCTGGACCACAACAGCCTGGTGGGCGCGGCGGAACTGGCCTGGCAGCCGGTCCTCGACGATCCCCTGGGGGCGCTCAGCGGGGGGTGACGCAGACGGCCTCCATGCCCGGCTCCCCGACGGGCTCCTCGATGGGCTCCCCGACCGGCTCCCGCGCCTTCGCCGCCTGGTCCCTGCGCGCCATCAGATCCGGCACGAGCGAGGCGATCCCGGCGACCGCGAGCGCCAGACCGACCCACAGCGGCGCCCGCAGCCCGTACGCGTCGATGACGACACCGCCCACCGAGGTGGCGATGACGATGCCGAGCGTGATGAACGAGGAGTGCACGGTGTTCACCAGCGCCCCCGCGTTCCCCCTGCGCTGCACGCGCACCACCATCGCCGGGTTCATGGTGACACCCACCAGACCGATGCCCAGCATGCACACCACGGCCGTGGCACTCACCTGGGCGAACAGCGCGAACCCCAGGAGGAAAAGGGAGTTGAGGGCGAGCCCGGCCAGCAACACGGTCAGGGTGTGCCGGTCGGCGAGACGCCCCGTCACCGTGTTGCCGATGACGGTGGCCGCCCCGTAGGCGACCAGCAGGAGCGGCACGGTGCCCGCGCCGAACCCGGAGATCTCGGTGAGGATCGGGCCCAGGTAGCTGAACGCCGCGAACGTCGCGCCGATCACGAGCGTGCTGGTCGACAGCGTGAACCACAGCCGCGCGGACCGGAACACCCCGAATTCCGCCCGCAGTTGACCGGCCCCCGCCTCCTTCGGTACGTCCGGCACCCCGACGAGCGTCGCCGCCGCGGCGAGCACCGCGATCCCCGAGATCACCCAGAACGCGGCGCGCCAGCCGAGCCGGTCACCGATGAACGTGGCCAGCGGAAGCCCGAGCAGCGTGCCGAGCATCAGCCCGTTGAGCGCCACGGAGACGGCGCGGCCGCGCACTTCGGGCCGGGTGAGCCGCGCGCACATCGCGAGGCCGATACCGAAGAAGGCCTGCGAGGCGACGCCGGTGACGATCCGCGCCACCAGCATTGCTGCGTACGTCGACGCGGTCGCGGCCAGTACGTTGCCGGCGAGGAACACCGCGAACAACACCATCAGCGCGCGCTTTTGAGGGACCTTCAGGAGAGCGACGGTCAGGAACGGCCCGCCGAACGCCATGGCCGCCGCGAAGGCGGTGATCAGATACCCGATCTGCGGGATCGTCGCGTCAAGCCCGTCCGCCATCTGCGGCATCAGACCGGCGACGACGAACTCGCTCGTGACCATGGCGAAGATGCCGAGGGCCAGCACGTATACGGCGCGTGGCATGGGTGTACCTCCGGGAAACGTTTGTTTTGGATGGAGCAGTACAAAATCGGGGCATGGCTGAGCGCGGTGGGGCGCTCAATCGGGATGCAACTACGGTACGGGGGCGGGGAGTTCAGCCGGTGAGGGCGTCCAGAGCGATGTGTGCCGTGGCCTCGAGGGTGGTGCGGTCGGCGCCCCCTTGTCCCGAGACGCGCATCCCGCCGATCACGGTGTTGAGGAAGCGTGCCAGCTCTTCCGGTGGCCGCTTCGAGGTGATCGAACCGTCGGTCTGTCCGGCCGCGATCACCGACCGCAGGGCGGCGAGCCGGATGTTGAGATCCCGCTCGACCAGACGCGCCGACTCGGGGTCGCGCCCCGCGAACTCCACGGTGGTGTTCACGGTGAGGCAGCCCCTGCTGTGGCCGTCCTTGCGGGTCCCGGCCTCGGTGTCGACCGTCATCGCGAACAACGTACGGATCCGGTCGAGCGGCGACTTCTCCGCGTCCTCCAGGATCTCCATCTGGTTCGCCGTCATCCGCTCGATGTAACGGGTCAGCGAGCGCGTGAATAGGTCGTGCTTGCTGGCGAACGTGTTGTAGATGCTGCTGCGCCCAAGACCGGTGGCGGTGCACAGATCCTGCGTGGAAGTGGCTTCATAGCCGTGCTCCCAGAAGGCGTGCATCGCCGCGTCCAGGGCCCGCTCCTCGTCGAACATCCTCGGTCGGGCCATGCGGGAACGCTACCTGTTTTGGATCGCCCAGTGCAATACGTGGCGGGCATCGTCCGCGTACGAGCCTCCTCTCGGCCTCGCCGCCTCATCGCCTCCCGGCCTCATCTCCACTCGACCGAGAACGCCTGCGCCGGATTGTCGACCAGGATCCGCTCCACCGCCCCCTCGCCCAGGACCGCTTCGAGGCGCGGGCGCACCCGGCGCAGCAGGTACGGCATGCCGGGGCCGCCGGTCACCGAGCGGGCTCCGGCGGTCGTGGTGTCGCCGCCGAGCAGGAGGCGGTCCGCGTGGCCCGCGTCGGACAGGGCCGCGAGGGCATCCGGCATCCGCCAGTCCGTGGCGTGGTTCGTCCGCGACGGGCCGTCGAAGGCAAGGTACGCGCCCGAGTCCGCGGCCTCCCGATGGGTCACGAAGTCGGGGGAGCGGTTGAGGTGGCCGAGGATGACGCGGTGCGCGGGCACCTCCAACTCCTCGCAGAGCAGGTCGAGTACGTCCAGTGCGCCCGTGCCCAGCTCCAGGTGGACGGCGATCGGCGCCCCGGTCGCGTGGTGCGCCTCGGCGGCGGCCGCCATCGTCCACCGGGCGTGCGCGTCGAGGGTGTGGAAGCCGCCGGCGACCTTGATCAGGCCGGCGCGTACGGTGCTGTCCGCGATGCCCTCCGTGAGCTCGCGCACGAAGACCTCGGCGAGGTCGTCGCGCCGCTCGGCCAGCAACTCCTCGGCGTAGTGGGCCGCTTGGTGCATGCCGGTGGCTGCCACGATGTGCACCCCGGTCGCCGCGGCGAGCGCGGGCAGCTCCGCCGCGTGCCGGCCGAGCCCGTACGGCGTCCACTGCACGACGGTGCCGCCGCCCACGGCCGCGTACGCCTCCAGCTCCTGGCGGGCGAGCCCGGCGTCGTCCAGCTCCTGCCCCGGCAGCACGGGGCTGCGGAAGAAGAGGTGGTCGTGTGCGTCGACGATGCCCAACTGTCCCGGATCCAGGTCGCCCTGGACGCCGCGGACGGCGCCGCTCACCACTGCCGTCCGCGCGGCAGGGTGTCGCGTTCGGGCTGGGAGAGGTGCAGGACCTGGTAGCGGTCGCCGGGGGCCTTGGGGGTGTCGTGCTCCCACGCCGAGAAGGTCAGCAGCTCCCAGGTGCGGGGGTCGATGGCCGACGCCGCGAACAACACCCCGTGTTCCTGGGCGAGTTGCGTGGCGCCCTCTACTGCCTCCGCGGTCAGTTTCGGGAGGTCGGCGCCCGCCTCGATCGGTGTCCGCTGCCGCACGGCCGTCCGCGCTCGCGCCGTGGCCGCGACCCCCTCCTCGTACGCGATGCCCGTCCAGTGCTGGACGACGGGGCGCCCGAAGTCGGCGACGATGCCCTGGAATCCGGGCCCCCAGAGGAAGGCGTTCATGCCGGTCGGCGCGTTCCACAGGTAGAACGGGGCGTACTGGTTCACCGGCGAGCCGTCCACGCCGCGCTCTCGCATCAGATACGCCTTGACGCCGAGGCCGGGGAAGTCGTCGAGCGCGTGACCCTTGGTCTCCACGCGCCTGCGGATGATGTTCATGTCGTAATCGGCGGGCACCGTGATCTCGTACTGCATCGCGTGCATGGAGCGCGTCCTCAGTGGTCGGCGGTGGGGGTCGGGGTTGCGGATGCGGCGGGGGAGAGGAGTGCGAGCAGGCCGCGTACGCCCGTGTCGAACGCCGTCGTGTTGCCCGACGCCCGCGCCAGGACGTAACCGCCCTGCACGGTGGCCACGATCGTCGCCGCTATCTCGCGCGGCACCAGATGGGCTGCCAACTCGCCGCTCTCCACGCCCTCTTGGACGACGTCGGCGAGGCGGCTCTCGACGTACGCGATCGTCTCGTCGACCGGCGCCCGCAGGTCGTCGCTGGTGATCACGTCGGGGTCCATCGTCAGCCGCCCGACGGGGCAGCCGCGCAGCACATCGCGCTCGCGGAGCAGATACGCCGCTATCCGCTCGTACGCCGAGCCCCCGCCGCCGAGCACCCGGTCGACCGTGGTCCGCATCTCGGCCCCGGTGCGCCGTATCGCGGCGAGCGCCAGGTCCTGCTTCCCGGTGAAGTGGTGGTACATGCTGCCCTGGCCGACACCCGCGCGCTGCAGGATCGCCTTCGGGCTGGTGCCCACGTAGCCGCGCTCCCACAGGAGCTCACGGGTGGTCTCGATCAGTCGCTCCTGGGTGGTGGCCATGGTGTCACCGTACATACCAGTAGTTACAGAATCAATGGCAGGGGAGGACGTGACTCAGGTGCGGCTCAGGTGCGACGCACGTGAGTCACGCCCGAGTTACATCCACAGCACACCCTCGACCTCGTGCTCCCGCACCCTGTGCGCGATCATCCGCCGCAGCAGGTCACCGGGCACGGGCCGGCCGTACGGGAGTTTCACCGAGCCCTTGCCGGTGCTGAAGCCGGCGAGGTCGGCGTCGAACGCCTCACGGGTGCTGGGGGTGAAGACGACATTCGCGTGCTTCGTGTAGCCGTTCACCATGAAGAGGATCGTCCCCGACGGGTGGATCCACGCCGGGGACCCCCACTTGATGGCCTCGGCCGCCTCGGGGACCGCCTCGTGGGCCAAGGCGCGTACCTGCTCCAGCAGTTCGCGGCCCTGACCGCCGAAGCCCTCGATGTACTCGTCCGTGGTCTCCGCCTTGCTCATGGCGCCAGTCTGGCACGCTCGCTGCCCCCGCGTGCGAGGCGCTGAACGTACAGGCCGAGCACCCCGATCATGACCACCTCGCACCCGAGCATCACCCGCTCCACCAGACCGATCAACTCCCGGCCGCCCGGCCCCGCCGAGTACGCCATCACCCCGGCCCCGGCCACCGCGAGCAGGGACAGTACGCGCAACCACCACGCGGTCCGCCCCGCTGCCTTGCCGAGCCGCCCGGCCAGGATGAGCCCGGCCGCCGGCAGCGCCGCGAACGCCGCGACGGACGCGTACCGGTGCACATACGCCGACCCGGTCAGCTGCGTGGTGAGCGGATCCGTCGGCACCACGGCCGCGAGCACGAGCCCCGCACCCCAGATCGCCAGCAGCACGGACGGCAGTCCGCGCATCGGCGGGAGCCGCTTCCTCGCCACCACGAGGAGCAGCAGCGAGACGAGGCCGAGCGAGGCCATGGCGGTCTCGATCGGTCCGCCGCGGTCGAGCGCCGCGAAGTCGCTGACGGTGAGGGACATCGGGCTGAGCCCCGGGTCGGTGTCCCGGGGCGCCAGCAGCGCCGCCATCATGGCCACGACCACGGTGGTCCACACCGCGGGGGCCAGCAGATGGCTGTGGCCGGTGAACTTCAAGCGTCGGCAGAGGGTGTCTCGTCTCGGTGTGGGCACACTCCGATCCTCCGGCCAGGGAGGCCCCGCCCACATGGGGGCCGCCCCGGAGCCGCCCCTGACCCTGCCCCTGACACACATCAGGGTCGACCGGGCGGCAGGAAGCAGCCCCGCCCCCCTCACGTACTCCCGCGGAGGTACGCACAGTGCCGCTGGCCGTACGACGACCCGGACCCCCTCCCGGCGGGACGCTCGAGTCATCACCACAAGTGGACGCCCGGCACACCGCCCCGGCGCCACCGACAAGAGGAGATGAGTCGGATGCAGACCCTCGCGGAATTCGGCCCCGGCAACGGCCCCGGCCCCGGCCCCTGGATCCTGTTCTTCCCGCTGATCTGGGCGGCCGTCGTCGTCGGTGTCGTCACCCTGCTGCGCCGCACCGTCTGGCGCGGCCGGCGCGGACCGTGGCGCCCCGTCGTCCCCCGCTTCGCCGAGAACTCGCCGATCGCCGTGCTCGGCCGGCGCTTCGCCGCGGGCGAGATCGACGAGGACGAGTACTGGCGCCGACTCACCGTCCTGAACGAGGAGTTCGGCCACGACAGCCACTACGGCGAGTACGGACAGTACGGCGTCGACGGCAAGACGAAGGGCGGCGCGTCATGACCACCGCCGCCACGACGCTCACCCCCACCGCCCTCGCGGCCCGCGTCGACAACGCCGTCAAGGTGTACGGCTCCGGGGACACCGCCGTCCGTGCCCTCGACGGCGTGAGCGTCGGCTTCCGGGCCGGACGGTTCACCGCGATCATGGGCCCGTCCGGCTCCGGGAAGTCGACCCTGATGCACTGCGCGGCGGGCCTCGACACCCTCACCGAGGGGGCCGCGTACATCGGTGACACCGACCTCGGCTCGCTCGACGACCGCCGCCTCACCCTGCTGCGGCGCGACCGCGTCGGGTTCGTGTTCCAGGCGTTCAACCTCGTCCCGACGCTGAACGTCGCCGAGAACATCACGCTGCCGATCGACCTGGCGGGCGAACGCCCCGACCGCGAGTGGCTCGACGCGCTCATCGACGTCGTAGGACTGGGCGACCGGCTGCACCACCGGCCCGCCGAACTCTCCGGCGGGCAGCAGCAACGCGTCGCCGTGGCAAGGGCGTTCGCGGGCCGGCCCGACGTCGTCTTCGCCGACGAACCCACCGGCAACCTCGACTCCCGCTCCGGCGGTGAGGTGCTCCGCCTCCTCGGCGACACGGCCCGGCAGTCCTCGCGCGCGGTCGTCATGGTCACCCACGACCCGGTCGCCGCGGCCCACGCCGACGAGGTCGTCTTCCTCGCGGACGGCCGCCTCGTCGACCGGATGGAACGGCCGACCGCGGACCGGGTCCTCGACCGGATGAAGGCGTTCGACGGGCCCGCGCCGACGGAGTTCGACGGCCCCACGCCATTCGACGGCACCACATCAATCGACGGCACCACGTCAACGGCTGGAGGCGAACCGTCATGAACGCCTCCGTCCGCCTCAGCCGCACCTCGCTGCGCGCCCACAAGCGGCGGTTCGCCGGAACGTTCAGCGCGGTCCTGCTGGGCGTCGCGTTCCTCGCCGGCACCCTCGTCATGGGTGACACCCTGCGCGCGAGCTTCGACTCGATGTTCGCGGGCGCCAGCAGCGGCACCGACGCCGTCGTGCGCTCCGGCAACGTCATCACCACCCCCGGCGAGAGTCAGGGCACTCGCCGCCCGGTGGCCGCCTCGCTCGCCGACGACCTGGCGCAGGTGCCGGGCGTCGCCGCCGCGGCGCCGAACATCCAGGGCGCGGGCCAACTCGTCGACGCCCACGGCGAACCCATCGGCGGTCAGGGCCCGCCCACCCTCGCCGGGAACTGGATCGACGACCCCGAGCTCAACGCGTACCAGCTCGCCGACGGCCGCACTCCGCGCAAGAGCGGCGAGGTCGTCATCAACCGGGGCGCCGCGAAAACAGGCGACCTGAAGGTCGGTGACACGACGACGCTGCGCACGCCCGATCCCGTGAAGGTCACCATCGTGGGCCTGGCCACCTTCGGCGGCGAGGACGGCATGGCGCAGACCACCTTCACCGGCATGACCCGCGCCGACGCCGAGAAGTACCTCACCCCGAAGCCGGAGGAGGCGTCCACCATCCAGGTGCGGGCGGGGCCCGGAGTCAGCCAGCAGGAGCTCGTCGAGAGCCTGACGGCCAAGCTCCCCAAGGGAGTTGAGGCGATCACCGGTGACGAGTCGGCGCAGGAGAACACCGACATGATCTCCGGCCAGTTCCTCACCCTGTTCACGACCTTCCTCCTCGTGTTCTCCGGCGTCGCGCTGCTCGTCGCGACCTTCTCCATCCACAACACCTTCGCCATCGTCGTGGCCCAACGCGCCCGCGAGAACGCCCTGTTGAGGGCGCTCGGCGCGGCCCGTCGACAGATCGCGGCGGCGACCCTCGTGGAGGCGTCCGCCGTCGCCGTGGTGGCCTCGGCCGCCGGACTCGCGGGCGGGATCGGCATCGCGGCCGGACTCCAGGCGCTGTTCCCCGCCATCGGATTCCCGTTCCCCGAAGGGGACTTGGTGATCAGCCCGCTGTCCATGCTGCTGCCGCTGGCCGTCGGCATCGTGGTGTGCGTCGGCTCGGCGCTGCTGCCCGCCCTGCGTGCCGGTCGCACCGCGCCGCTGGCCGCCCTGCGCGAGAGCGCCGTCGACGACTCCGGTGCCTCGCGGCACCGCGCCGTCATCGGTGGTGTGCTGGGCGCCGCCGCGATCGCGGTGACCCTCGTAGGCGTCCTGGTGTCCCCGTCGATCACCCTCGCGGGCGTCGGCGCCGTGCTAGTGCTCGCGTCGTTCGTCGTGCTCGGTCCCGTCGCGTCCACGTCCGCCGTACGGGCCCTGGGCGCGCCGCTCGACCGGCTGCGCGGCGTCACCGGCGGGCTCGCGAGGCGCAACGCCTTGCGCAGCCCGAAGCGCACCGCCGCCACGGCGAGCGCCCTGATGATCGGCGTCGCGGTGGTCTCCCTGTTCACCGTCTTCGGCGCCTCGCTGAAGGCGACCATGGACCAGACCGTGAACCGTTCCTTCGCGGGCGACGTCGCCGTCTCCACCCCGTCCTTCGGCGCCGGCGGCAGCGGCCTCAGCCCGAAACTGGCACCCGCGATCGCCGAGCGGCCCGAGGTGGCCACGGCGGTCGGCCTCGGCAGCGGCGTCGCCGACGTCGAGGGCAAGGGGCGCGCGCTCACCGTCGCCGACCCGGCCGCGCTCGCGAAGTCGTTCGACCTCGGCACGGTCAGCGGCTCGATGGGCGACCTGGGGAAGAACGGCATCGCGATCACCCGCACCGAGGCCGACAAGCAGCACCTCGCGGTCGGCGACACGGCACGGCTCGCCTTCACCGACGGCAAGAAGGAACCCTTCACGGTCCGCGCCGTCTTCGGCCGCTCCGAGCTCGCAGGCGACTACGTGATCTCGCGCGAGGCCTGGGCTCCGCACCGTACGCAGGACGCCGACAGGCTGGTCTCCGTCACCTTCAAGGACGGCGTCCCGGCGGCCGACGGCACGAAGGCGGTCGAGAAGGTCGCGGCGGCGTACGGCAATCCGGATGTGCAGACCCGCGACGCGTACGCGCAGTCCTCCGCGTCCGGCATCGACATGATGCTCACGCTCGTCTACGCGCTGCTGGCCCTGGCCGTCGTCATCGCCCTGCTCGGCATCGCCAACACCCTCACCCTGGCGCTGCACGAACGGACCCGGGAGCTGGGGCTGCTGCGCGCCGTCGGCCAGACCCGCGGGCAGCTGCGGGCGATGGTCCGCTGGGAGTCGGTGCTCGTCGCCGCGTTCGGCACGGCCGGCGGGCTCGTGCTCGGCGGGTTCCTCGGCTGGGTGCTGGTGAAGGCGTCCGACGGGGCGAGCGACAGCGCCTTCGCGTTCGCGCTGCCGCCGGTCCAGTTGGCGGTCGTGGCCCTCGTCGGGCTCGCGGCCGGCGCCCTCGCGGGCCTGCGCCCCGCCCGCAGGGCGGCACGCCTGGACGTGCTGCGGGCCATCGCCACCGAGTGAGCGACGTACCTTCGGTGATCACCGCCCGGTCAGCCTGCGACGGCCGACCGGGCGGGAGCATGCGGGGACACCTTGCGCTCGTGCGTGTCCGTGCGGCGCGAGGGATGCGTCGCGTACACCGGGTACGGCGCGATGCCCATCGCGGGGGCGGGGGCCGGCAGGGCGAACCAGACGACCTTGCCCTCGCCGTGCGGCCGCACACCCCAGCTCTCGCTCAGCGCGGCGATCATCGCGAGACCGCGGCCGCAGGTGGCGAGGGGGTCGGCGTCCCGTATCTCGGGGATCCTCGGGTCGTGGTCGTGCACCGAGACCCTGAGCGTGCCACTGAGCAGCTCGATCTCGACGGTGCAGAGCTTGTCGGGACCGGCGTGCCGGTGGACGTTGGTCAGAAGCTCGGTGACGCAGAGCGCGGCCATCTCGATCAACGGATCGAGATGCCAGTAGCGCAACTGCGCCGATACGATTCTGCGGACCTGACCTATCCGCGACGGCAGGGCTTGGAGCTCCACCGTGCAATGCCTGTTCGGCTGGCTGATCACGGCTACGACTCCCCGAAATTGAGTCCGGAAGAAGACGAAAACGGATCGAGCGGTGCGACCGTGCTGTGACAGGACTGCCCGCTCCGTGTCCGGCGGGCTGGTTCGCAGCGTTATCGCCGGTAAACCCTGAGTAGTGATGTGTGACCAGCGTGACCCAGGGGGCGTGGGCGTGCAACTTCGCCGGACTGTTCGCTGAGGGGCGGGTGCTATCCGGTGTGCGCGGTGGCGGCGCGCACGGCCTCGATGAACCGCCGGGCCGCGGGCGGCCCCGAGGCGCCGCCCTGTCCGCCGAGGTGCAGCAGATAGCGCCGCCCGTCCACGTCGGCCATCGCCCGGTCCTCGGCGCCGAACCACGGCCTGCCCGCGCGGACTTCACCCAACGGGGCGCTGTCGATCTCGCTCCCGTAGCTCGTGAGCAACTCCAGCCTGCCGCCCGCGATCCGGACCTGTCCCGCCCGGGTCAGTGATCGCAGTCGTCGGCCGATGCGCACGCCCGTCGCCGTGAACTCCGGCTCCGCCATGCCGTTTCGCCCCCTCGAGTGGGTGTCTGCGGTGCAGTTTGCACGCACCTGGCCAGGAGCACCAGTCCGCATGTGGACGCGCTGTGAAGCATTGGGGGTAGCTCCGGCGCACGCCCCCCTCGCACGTACGTTCCCGGATGCTCCCGGTACCCCAAGTGCGTGTTCCGCCACCCTCCCAGGCGTTCCTTTGAGACGCCCAAAGATGCATTTATGCAGGTGAGAAGCGTGCGCAAGGTGCTTATGATCGTGGTGTCCGGCTGCCGTCGGCGCCCCGGGACCGGAGCGCGGAACGACGGCCGGGCACGACGAGAAGGAGCCAATCGGTGAGCACCACGGAACAAGGTCGGCCCACGGGCGAGGGCGCGGCGTCCGGCCCCCTGCCGACGCTCGACGTCGACCACACGGACCCCGGCTACCGTGAGTGGCTCAAAGAAGCGGTGCGCAAGGTGCAGGCGGACAACAACCGCTCGGCCGACACGCACCTGCTGCTCTTTCCGCTCCCCGAGCACTGGGGCATCGACCTCTACCTCAAGGACGAGTCGACCCACCCCACGGGCAGCCTCAAGCACCGCCTGGCCCGCTCGCTCTTCCTCTACGGCCTGTGCAATGGCTGGATCCGGCCCGGCCGCCCCGTCATCGAGGCGTCGAGCGGCTCCACGGCGGTCTCGGAGGCGTACTTCGCGAAGCTGATCGGTGTCCCCTTCATCGCGGTGATGCCGCGTACGACGAGCGCCGAGAAGTGCCGCCTGATCGAATTCCACGGCGGCCAGTGCCACTTCGTGGACGACTCCCGGATGATGTACGCGGAGTCCGCGGCCCTCGCCGCCCGCACCGGCGGCCACTACATGGACCAGTTCACGTACGCGGAGCGGGCGACGGACTGGCGCGGGAACAACAACATCGCCGAGTCGATCTACCGCCAACTCGCTCTGGAGCGCTACCCCGAGCCCACCTGGATCGTCGCCACGGCGGGCACCGGCGGCACCTCGGCGACGCTCGCCCGCTACGTCCACTACATGCAGCACGACACCCGCATCTGTGTCGCGGACCCCGAGAACTCCTGCTTCTTCGAGGGCTGGACCACCGACAACCCCGACGCGACGAGCGACTGCGGCTCCCGCATCGAGGGCATCGGCCGCCCCCGCATGGAACCGAGCTTCGTGCCGGGCGCCATCGACCGCATGATGAAGGTCCCCGACGCGGCGAGCGTCGCGGCGGTCCGCGCCCTGGAGTCGGCCATCGGCCGCAGGGCTGGCGGCTCGACGGGTACGGGCCTGTGGAGCGCCCTCAAGATCGTCGCGGAAATGGTGGCGGAGGGCCGCACGGGCAGCGTGGTCACCCTCCTCTGCGACCCGGGCGACCGCTACCTGGACAAGTACTACTCGGACGACTGGCTGCGACAGCAGTCCCTGGACATCACCCCGTACGCGGAGGCGATCACGCGCTTGCTGGAGACGGGGGAGTGGCCGGGGCATTAAAGCCCCGCTCCGGGACGAGACTCGCGGGGTCCGGGGCAGAGCCCCGAGAGCGCAACCCCGCCGCGGCGCAACGATCAACCCGCCCCTGACGCCGGCGCCGCCGCAACCCTCCGCTCAAGCTTCCCCACCGCATCCCGAAACGCCCGCCCGAGCCCGGCCCGCCCAGCCTTCAACCCCACCCGCATCACTCCAGGCGCGTCCACGGCGAACGTCCACTGAACCCGGCACCGCCCACCGCCCACGTCCTGCACCCGCCACTCCTCCAGCAACGCCCGCAACCCCGGCGCATTCGTCTCGTCGACGCGATACGCATACACGCACACGTCCCCCGTCTCCGCGGCGACGATCGTCTCCAGGAACCGCGTCCCACCCTTGAGCCGGACCTCCCGCCGCGCCCCACCGTCCAGCGGCCGCGCCAGCGTCACCGCGGAGAACCACTGGGGCCACCCGACGACGTCCTCGGCGAGCGCCCGGTACACGGCGTCCGGGGAGGCCGACACCTCACGGGCGAACACGAGCCGCACGGGCGCGCTGTCGACGAAGTCGAGCTCGACGGGGCGAAGTCGGCGTGCCATGAAGGTTCAACCCCCAAGGGTGATCGGCGGACGCGACCCGGGCCAACGGGCGTCGCCCGCAGCCAAGTTGACATGCTCCAGGTGACCGGTCCGGGTCACCATAACTGGCGCACCGTCAGATGTCTGTACCGTCCTCGGGCTCCCCGGCCACCACGAGCCGCATGTGCTCGGCGACCTCGGCCCGCGCCTCGACGGGCAGTCCGCCGTCCGTCACCAGCGTGTCCACCTGGTCGAGCGAGGCGAACGAACTCAGCCCCACCGTCCCCCACTTGGTGTGGTCCGCCACCACGACGACCCGCCGCGCGGACTGCACGAGCCGCCGATTCGTCTCCGCCTCCGCAAGGTTCGGCGTGGACAGGCCGGCCTCCGGGCTTATGCCGTGCACCCCGAGGAACAGCACGTCGAAGTGGAGCGCCGCGATCGCCTGGTCGGCGACCGGGCCCACCAGCGAATCCGACGGTGTGCGCACCCCGCCGGTCAGCACCACCGTCGCCGCCCCCTGCCGGGACGCGGCGCCGCGCTGCGACGCGTGGAAGACATCGGCCACCCGTACCGAGTTCGTCACCACCGTGAGGTCCGGTACGTCGAGCAACTGCTGGGCCAGCGCGAACGTCGTCGTACCACCGGAGAGCGCGATCGCCGTGCCGGGCGCGGCCAGCGGCGCCGCCGCGCGCGCGATGTCCTCCTTGGCGGTCAGCTCCAGGCCCGACTTGGCCTCGAAGCCGGGCTCATGGGTGCTGGCCTCGACGACCGGGACCGCGCCGCCGTGCACCTTCTCGACGACGCCCTGCCGGGCCAGCGCGTCCAGATCGCGCCGCACCGTCATGTCGGAGACGCCGAGCTTCCTGGTCAGCTCGTTGACCCGGACGCCGCCGCGCCGACGGACCTCGTCGATGATCAGGGCGCGGCGCTGCTCCGCGAGCAGGTTCTGATTCTCGCTCACGTCCGTCGGATCCCTTCGGCTCGTCCCGCCTGCCACCACCGCCGTACCGGCCAGCGCTTTCTCGTCATCCTCGCACGCGCCACCGACACCGGGACCACCGCCTGCGCTGCCGACCTGCGCATCGACGGGGCGCCAAGGAGTGAATGACCTGCGCATCGACGGGGCGCCTCGGGGAGATTCCGTGACGAGGGGTGCCCGCGGGGGCGCCGGGCCGAGATCCTGGTCGTGTTCAGAAACGGGGGACACATGAGCACGACACACGAGCACGAACAACAGGACGGCACCACGACGGAACCGGCGACGACGCCCTCCGCGCAGCCGTCCACCACGCCGTCCGCGACACCGCCCACGGCCACCGACGAGACCGCTCTGGAACTTCTCGTCCACGGGGTCGGCGGCACCACACCTCAAGACATGCTCGACGACCCGCAGCCGGTGCGGGTGTCCGGCGACGAGACGGCGGCCGTCTTCCGGCGCGGCGAGGACGCCGACGCGGAGACGCGGCCCGACGACTACCGGGGCAAGCCCGTCCCCGAGGCGTACGTCTGGTGCAACCTCACCTCGGGCAACGGATCACGGGCCCTGTGGCTGCTGCTACTTCCCTTCATGGTGGTGAACCTGTCCCACTGGATGCGCCCCAACGCCCGCCGCAGGTCCCGCACCGTACGCGTCTACGGCCTGCTCGTCCGCCTCCTCTCGCTCACCCTCACGGTGCTGCTGGTCGGCGCCGCGTGCGAGGTCGCCCTCGACCTGACGGCCTGGCAGTGCGCGGGCACACCGGCCTGCGCCGAGCAGCGGGCCTGGCTGGGCTTCCTCTCCGTCGACGCGCACGGTGACGGCGGCTGGTGGAGCCAGCCCGGCCGCCGCCTCGCGCTCGCCTCGCTCGTCCCGACCGCCCTCGCGGGCCTGCTCTGGTACCTCTCGCACCGCACCTGGAGCGCGTACGAGGCGCAGCGCCCGCTGCCGCACATGCCCGAGCCCACCGACGGCGAGATCGACAACGCGCTCGGCAGGCCCGGCTTTTGGTACGGCCGCCGCCTCGTCGCCCGCCTGCGCTCGGCGCACACCGCGGCCGCGCTGCTCACGGTGGCCGCGGCCGTCGGCACCTCCGCGGCCCGCTTCGACCGGGCGTCCGGCGGCCCTGCCCTGCTCGACGTGGTGGGCTGGCTGATCGTGGCCGCGCTGATCCTCGGCACCCTCGCCGTCATCACCGTCATCGTGCGCCGCGGCCGCAGTGAGAACCGCGTCGACGACACCCTGGACCGCACGGTGGTGCGCGCCCTGCCCTACGCGGCGCTCGTCCTGCTCGTCGTGACCATGGTGTACGCGGCCTGGTCGCGCCCCGGATGGCAGTCGTCCGGACGGCTGCCCGGTGACATGAGCTTCGGCGGCATCACCCTCGTCCAGGGCGCGCTCGTGATCGCCCTGGCCTTCGTCGCGCACGCCATCTACCGCACGGCCCGTGACCCGCGCACCGCACTGCGCGGACTCGGCGGTCCCGCCACCGCGATGCTCGCGTGCGCCCTCGGCGGCGTCATGACCGGTGGTGTGGCGCAGCGCGTCGCCGACTGGCTGGACGGCACCAGCGGCCTCATCAAGGGCCCGCCCGTGCTGCTCACCTGGCAGGCCTCGGCGATCCCACCGCTGCTGATCGTGGTCGCCGTCCTGTGCGGCGCACTCGCCCTGCGTACGGCCCGCATCAAGAAGCGCGAGACGGCCCAGGTGGCGGCCGACTACCACCTCGACGAGAAGCCCGGCAGCACCAGCGAACCCCCGGACGTGGCCCGTACGTCACGCATCGCGGGCACCCGCGCGCGTGCCGCCCTCACCGACAGGGCGCCGGTGATGATCGGCGTCGTCTCATCGGCGACGCTGCTGCTCGGCGCGCTCGCCGTGGTGGGCGCCTGGACCACCGGGAAGGTGCCGGGCAGCGCGGCCCAGGGCTCGTACGCGATCGTGGCGGGGGCGGCCGACTCGGCGCAGGCGCTCGGCTCCTGGCTCATCGGCCTGGGCTTCATACTGTTCGTCACCTGGGGACGCCGCGCCTACAAGGACGCGTCCGCACGCCGCACCATCGGCATCCTGTGGGACGTGGGCACCTTCTGGCCGCGTGCCGCGCACCCCTTCGCGCCCCCCTGCTACGCCGAGCGCGCCGTCCCCGACCTCACCTGGCGGATGGCGACCTGGACGCAGGCCACCGGGGGCCGGCTCATCCTGTCCGGGCACTCCCAGGGCAGCGTCCTCGCGGCGGCCGCCGCCTGGCAACTGCACCCCTCCGTAAGGAAGCGCGTCGGACTGCTCACCTACGGATCGCCTCTGGAGCGGCTGTACGGGCGCTGGTTCCCGGCCCAGTTCGGACCCGAGGCGCTGGCCTCGCTGCACCGCCAGGTCGACTGCTGGCGCAATCTGCACCGAAGGACCGACCCCATCGGCGGGCCGATCAACCTGCCCGGCGAGTGCGGTCCTCAGGTCGACCACCCGGCACTCCTCGACCCGCTCGCCTACGGAAGGACCGGTGAACACCCGCTCCCCGCACCGATCCTGGGTCACGGCGACTACCAGGCCGACCCGGTCTTCGCCGAGGAGCGCGCCCACCTCTTGGCCCGCCTCAAGCCGGGCGTGCCGCAGCAGCGGCCCGACACCGAGCAGGCTCAGGGCAGTTCGGGCAGGTCCTCCGGGTAGAGCAGCGTGAGCGCGTCGGTGTCCAGGGCGTCGAGCTGGGCGACCCGGCCGGCGTGCCGCTCCACCATCGACTCGAACGTCTGCCGCGCGGTGCGGCCGTTGCCGAAAGCGGGCCCCTTCGGGAGCGCCGTGAAGTACTTGAGCAGTGCTTCCGGCGTCCCGTCGGCGAGCCGGTACTCGTGCTCCTCGGACTGCTGCTCCACGATCCGCAGCAGTTCCTCGGGCACGTAGTCGGAGAACGTGATGGTCCGTGAGAAGCGGGAGGCCACACCGGGGTTGGTGGACAGGAAGCGCTCCATCTCCGCCGTGTAGCCGGCGACGATCACGACGACCTCGTCCCGGTGGTCCTCCATCAGCTTCACGAGCGTGTCGATCGCCTCGCGGCCGAAGTCGCGCCCGGAGTCCTCGGGGGACAGGGCGTACGCCTCGTCGATGAACAGGACGCCGCCGTGGGCCCGTTGGAAGGCCTCCTGGGTGCGGATCGCGGTGGAGCCGATGTGCTCGCCGACCAGATCCACACGGGACACCTCTACGAGGTGTCCCTGGCCGAGGACGCCGAGCGACGCCAGGATCTCGCCGTACAGGCGCGCCACCGTCGTCTTGCCGGTGCCGGGGGAGCCCGTGAACACCAGGTGCCGTCGCACGGACGCCGCCTTGAGGCCCGCCTCCTGGCGCCTGCGGCCCACCTCGATCATGTCGGTGAGGGCGCGCACCTCGCGCTTGACGCTCTCCAGGCCCACCAGAGCGTCGAGTTCACCGAGGACGAGCTTGGATGCCCGGGACTCCTTCTCGGGCTCCTGAGGGGCCGCCACGGGCCGCTGATCGGGCACGGCGCTGAGCAGCCCGACCGTCTGCGTCGCGGTCTGCACGGCCGGCTGCGGGGCCGCCGTCGCGCCGGAGCTCACACCGCCGCTCTCGTCGCTCGTGCAGTCCTCGATCAGCGGGCCGTCCTCGGCGAACTCGTAGCCGCCGCGCGAACACCGCTCCGTACGGCACTTCTTGAGGCTCGTACGGCAGCCGTCGATGACGTGGAAGCCGAAGCCGCCGCTGTCCGAGACCCGGCAGCCGTGGAAGCTGCCCCGGCCGCCCGCGGACACGTAGAAACCGGCCTCGGCGGGCGAGGTGACCGTGCAGCGCTCGATCGTGGGGTCCGCGCCCTTCGTGACGATCACGCCGGTCTGCGTGGCGTCCACCGTGCAGTTGGAGAGCGTGCCGCCGCTGCCGTGGTCGCGGAACCAGGCGCCCGTCGCGGCCTCGCGGATGCGGCAGTCGTCGAGCTGCGCGGTCGCCCCGTCGCTCACCGACACGGCCGTGTTGCGCACTTGGGAGAGGTCGCTGTCGACGACGTCCACGCGCGAGCCGCGGTCGAGCACGAACAGCGCGTCCGGCACGTCGTGCACCCGGCAGGAGTCGAGCACGGCGGTCGCTCCGTCGCTGACCCAGACGGCCGGATAGTCGCCCGTACTGTCGTGGATCTCCGTCTGGTTGGCGTCCACGCGCGTGCCGGGGTCCCACACCGAAAGACCGTTGCGCCCGAACTGGCGCACGGTGGAACGCGTCAGCGTGAGCACCGACCGGGAGCGCAGGTCGATCGCGTTCTCCGGGACGTCGTGGACGCGGCAGTCGGCGAGGGTGAGCACCGCGTCCGTGTCGAGCGTGACGCCGTCCCCCGTCGTGCGGTGCACATCGCAGTCGGTCAGGTGCGCGGACGCCCGCCCGGTGATCTGCACACCGGAGCCCTTGACCTCGTACACCTCGCAGCCCACGGCCTCCAGGCCGGAGTGCTCACCGGTCGCGGACAGGCCCGCACCCGACGTGTGGTGCACCCGGCAGCGCTCGAGCCGGGGATGCGCGCCGCCGCGCACCGCGACGCCCGCCTGCCCGGCGGCGACGACCTCGCACTCCTCGAACACGCCGCCCCCGCCGTCGAGCACGGCGATGCCGATGCCGCCGGGGTTGTCGACGGTGCACTGCCGCACCGTGGGCCGGGCGCCGCCGCGGACCTCGACGCCGGTCGCGGACCGGGTCACCACGCGGACGCCGACGATCTCCGGGGCGCCCTCCTCGACGAGCAGCGCGGGCGCCGCCGCGTCCTGCCCCTCGACGTGCAGGTCACGCACGGTCGCGGAGGCTCGTACGGTCAGGGGGACACCGTCCGACGGCGCGATCCGCACGGAGCCGGGGGAGCCCTCGGGGCCACGCAGCGTGATGGCCCGCCGCAGCACCAGGTTCTCCCGGTACGTACCGGGGGCCACGGTCAGTACGTCACCGTCGGTCGCCGCCTCCAGGGCGGCTGCCAGCGACGCGTATTCACCCGTGCGGCGCCGCCACCGCGAAGTACCGGCGTGCGTCACCTGGACCGAGCCCTGTGCCATGGCGCTGATCTGCCCCCACCTCGTCGTACGCAGGAAGTGTGCGCGCCTCGTGGGGCGCTGTCCCTGGCTGCGTCCTGCGCTCTGCCTGCCAAAAGGTGGCTCCACCGTAGCGTGCGCGGAGCACGGCAGTTGACCAGAGCGACGAGCCCGTGGGCGGCGGTCAGCTGCCCGTGCCGGTCCTGCCCCAGTCGGGTCCTGCGATGTCCCAGGCGCTGTCCCAACGCGCGTACCGGCGGCGCATCATGCGCCACAGGACCAGGCGCCGGGTGCCTTCCACCAGGCCGGTGACGGCGAAGGCCGCACCGAATCCGGCGAGCGCCGCGTGCGTGGCGGCGGTGGGACGGTCGAGGGGCCGGCCGACGGCGCGGCCCTGGTCGTCGGTCCACACGGTGAACTTGTCGCCGCGGTGCGGCGTGGTGAGGGCGGCGACGACGCGGTCCTGCCGGATCGAACCGTCGGGCGCCTTCCAGGTCGCCACCACGCGTGTGTGCGCGTCACGCGCCGTGGAGGTCTCCGGGTCGGGATCGAGCGGCGGCTGTGCCACTTTGTGCACCACGGTCGCCGTCACCTCGTGGCGCATGCTGCGCTGCTCCTCCACGGAGCGATACAGAGCGTCACGCGACATGGACCCCGCGACAACGCCGGCCAGCGGCGCGGCGACGACGATCAGGAACAGTGCGACCAGGGCGACCCAGGCCTCTGCCAGGTCGGTCCCGCGGCACACCGGATTGTGACGCCAGCGCCATAGCCCGATCAACGCTCGCACGGTCTGCACCCCCTTCCGGGTCTGTCATAACCCCGAACGGCAGCGCCCGCATGCCGGAGGAGAGAAGAGAGAGCGACGTCACCTGGCTTGCTCGCCCCTGCCCACCGGCGCTTCCGACACTGCCATTGTCTCTCAACGAGCATGCCGCGGCGCCGGGTTCCCCGGCCGGATGACGGTTATTCGAGGATCCTCAAGGGATCTCCGATACGCACGGTGCCCGTCGACTCGGGCACCAGGTTCGTGCCGAAGCACAGCTGGTCGCCGAAGCGGCGGTGTCGCGCCAGCGTGCGCAGGGGTTCCTTGCCACGCTCCGCGGTCTGCTGGTTCGTCGTCGTGACCACGCAGCGGCCACTCTTCTTGGTGATACGGAAGGTGACGTCCCCGATCGCGATGCGCGACCAGTCGTCCTCCGCCCACGGAGGCGTGCCGGAGACGACGACATTCGGCCGGAACCGGTTCATGGGCAGCGGGCCCTCGTCGGCGTGGTCACCTTGAGCGATCAACGAGTTGAGGGCGTCGAGCGAGGAGAGCGTCGTCAGGAGCAGCGGATAGCCGTCGGCGAAACTCACTGTCTCGCCCGGGCGCGCGTACTTCGGGTCGATGGGGCGTCTGGTCGCCGGATCGTCCAGATGCATCAGGCGTATCTCGGTGCCCAGGTACGCACTCCACCACGCGTGGGCCGCACGGTCGGCGGGGACCGCCTCGACCTTGTCCGACCAGACCTCGATCGTGGTCGTCTCCCGCGGGCCGGGTATCTCGACGGTCAGCGGGTCCGTCCCCGGGGCGGAGACGCGAAGGCCGCCGCCGGGCAGCTGCTCGGCGGCGGCCAACGCCAGGCGCGGATGCGGCCGTTGAGTGACGATCTTGTCGTCCGCGCCCACCAGCACCCAGCGCCGGTCCCCGGCCAGGCCCCACGGCTCCACGACGGCCTCGCGCGGAGCGTGCCCCCGAACCGCCTTGAGCGGGTGGACATGGATCGAACTGAGTGCTGGCTGCGACATGCCGGTCATTCTGCCAGCAGCCACGGACATCGCCCGTGGCTGCTGTGGTGGGCCGGAGCGTTCCGGCCGTGTCGGGTCAGTAACCGCGGTACTGCTGGCGGTTGTACGGATCCTCGTACGGCGCGGGGGCGGGCCGCGGCGTGGCCGGGCGCATCGCCTCGTAACCGGTCGCCTGCCCGGGCGCGGGTCGCTGCGGCTGCTGGGCCTGCTGGCCCGGGTAGCCGCCGCGCTGGGCGCTCGCCTGCTGCGGGATGTACGGGGCCGGGGCAGCCTGCATCGGGGAGGTCTGAGGGTGCGGATAGCCGTACTGCGGCGAGGGCGCGGAGGGCGCCGACGGCAGGGCGGGCAGCGCGGCGGGGAGCGCCGGCAGGTGGCTGTTGCTTTCGTACGCGGAGGGAACCCGGATCGGGGCGATCTGCGGCGTACCCCGTTCCGCGACGAGTGAGTCGTAGATCGGAGTGTCCGGGAAGGACGGCGCGGAGTAGTAACCGCCGCCATATGTGGAGCGGGGGGAGGTCATGACACATAAGTTAAGCCCACGATGTGGTCGTTGGGGTAGACCGATAAGAGGGTTCTTTTGCGTGTCGTGTGTGACCGCGCGTCCTCAATGCGAGCGAACTTGGGGAAAACGGTCGTCGCCCGGGACAATTTTCCTGTAGGGCCCAAGATTTCGAGGGGTTACCGGCGGTTGGCCAGTGATCTTCGAACGGGCCTCTGGGAGCCGGAAGGCTCCAGGGAATAGGTTGGTCGGTAAGCCGAGGGCGGGCGTTTGGGGCGGACATGACAATGACTAAAGGCTCGAATGTCGGCGTGCAGGCGACTGCCGTACGCGTCGAATTGGGCCGACGTTCAGGCCCCGGCGTACCCGACGTCGACGCCTCGGCGCTCCTGCTCGCTTCCGGAAAGGTCCGCTCGGACGCGGACTTCGTGTTCTACAACCAGCCGACGCACGCCTCCGGGGCGGTCCGGCACGAGGGCAGGTCCACCAGCGGCGGCACCGTCACGGACACCCTCTTCGTCGACCTCGCGCGCGTGGAGCCCGCCATCGAGCGGGTGGTCCTCGCGGCGTCCGCGGACGGCGGGGTGTTCGGACAGGTACCGGGCCTGTACGTCCGCGTCGTCGACGCGGCGGACGGGGCCGAACTCGCCCGCTACGAAAGCGCGGACGCGACGGTGGAGACAGCCTTTGTGCTCGGAGAACTGTACCGCCGTCAGGGAGCCTGGAAGTTCCGGGCCGTGGGTCAGGGCTACGACAGCGGCCTGGCGGGCCTCGCGAGGGACTACGGCATCACGGTGGACGAACCGCGGCGGGCGGCACCGCCCGCAGCCGCGCCTTCGGCGACGCCCACGCGCGCGGAGCCCGCTCAACCGACCAAGGTGACGCTGACGAAGGCCGCTCCCACCGTCTCCCTGGCGAAGCAGGGCGGCACGTCCGGCGCCCTGCGCGTGAACCTCAACTGGGAGGTGCTCAAGCAGTTCGGCGGCCGGGGGAGGCGCGCCCGGAGCCTCGACCTCGACCTGTGCGCCCTGTACGAACTGGCCGACGGACGCAAGGGGGTGGTGCAGGCGCTCGGCAACGCCTTCGGGTCGCTGGGCGAGGCCCCGTACATCCACCTCGACGGCGACGACCGCAGCGGAGGCCGCGGCGCCGGCGAGAACCTCACCATCAACCTCGACCACACGGACGCGTTCCGCCGCATCCTCGTCTTCGTGACCATCTACGAAGGCGCGCGCAGCTTCGCCGACCTCCATGCGACGGTCACGCTGCAACCGGCGCACGGCGCGCCGATCGACTTCTCCCTGGACGAGTGCACGGTGCCCTCCACGGTGTGCGCGCTCGCCCTGCTCACGAACGACGGCGGTGACCTGACCGTGCAGCGCGAGGCCCGCTACCTCGTCCCTGACCGGGGCGTCAGCCCGCAGCGCACCGTGGACCGCGCCTACGGGTGGGGCATGAACTGGACGAGGGGCCGCAAGTAGCGTTCCGCAGCGAGCCGTTCACCCTCGATCGGGCGCGGCGTACGTACGCCCCTTCCACGCTGCGCCCCGCCCCCTGTAGTGCTGCACGGCGGAATCCACCGTCATCAGGAGGTACAGCAGCGCGGTGAACGGCAGTAGCGGCGCCAGCCACAGCGTCTGCCGGTAGTAGCGCAGCATGGGGATGTACGTTCCCGCCATCACCGCCCAGGCGAGCACGCCGAGCAGTGCGGTCGGCGCACTGCCCGCGAGCAGGCCGACGATCACCGCCGCGGGCGGCACCAGGTAGACCAGGGCGAGCCCCAGCACGGTGGCGAGCAGCACCAGCGGGTTGTGCCGCAGCTGTGCGTACGCGCTGCGGGACACCATGCGCCACAGATCCGCGAGGCGCGGATACGGCCGCACGCTGTCGACGCGCTCGGCAAGGCCCAGCCAGATGCGCCCGCCCGACCGCTTCACGGCCCGCGCGAGCGACACGTCGTCGATGACCGCCTGCCGGATCGCGTCCGGGATCCGCGCCCGCTCGGCCGCCTCGGTGCGCAGCAGCACGCAGCCGCCCGCCGCAGCGGCCGTGCGCGCGCCCTGCCGCGCGATCCGACGGAACGGGTACAGCTGCGCGAAGAAGTACACGAACGCGGGCACGACCAGCCGCTCCCAGGCGCTCTCCACCCGCAGCCGCGCCATCTGCGACACCAGATCGAAGCCGCCCGTGCGCGCCGCCGCCACCAACTCCCGCAGGCTGTCCGGTTCATGCGCGATGTCGGCGTCGGTCAGCAGCAGGAACTCGGGGTCACGCGCGCGTGCCAGGCCGATGCCGTGCCGCACCGCCCACAGCTTTCCGGTCCAGCCCGCGGGCGGCTCGCCGGGGGAGTCGACCGTGAGGGGAAGCCCGCCGAACCGCTCCGAGAGGGTGCGTGCCACCTCGCCCGTGCCGTCCGAGCTGCCGTCGTCCACCAGGAAGATCTCCGCCCGCCCCGGATAGTCCTGGGCGAGCAGGGACGGCAGGCTGTCCGGCAGCACCTGCGCCTCGTCGCGGGCCGGCACCACGATGCACACATCCGGCCAGCTTCCGGGCTCGGTGCGCGGCGGCAGGCGCAGATCCGTGCGCCAGAAGAAGCCCTGGCACAGCAGCAGCCACAGCCATGCGGCGAGCGAAGCCGCGGTGATCCACACAACGACGTCCATCCGCCGCAGTCTGCCCCACCGGCACCGGCATTGTCGGACCGATCGTCTATGGTTTCCGGGTGAAGATCGCGCTGATGGACTCGGGAATCGGACTGCTCGCGGCCGCTGCCGCGGTACGGCGCCTGCGCCCGGACGCCGACCTCGTGCTCTCCTCTGCCCCGGAGACCATGCCGTGGGGGCCGCGCACGCCCGAGGACGTGACCGAGCGGGCGCTCGCCGTCGCCGAGGCCGCCGCCGCGCACGGCCCGGACGCGCTGATCATCGCCTGCAACACCGCCTCCGTGCACGCGCTGCCCGCGGTGCGCGCCCGGCTCGAGCCGCAGATCCCCGTCATCGGCACCGTTCCCGCGATCAAGCCCGCCGCCGCGGGCGGCGGCCAGGTCGCCATCTGGGCCACGCCCGCGACCACCGGAAGCCCCTACCAGCAGACGCTGATCCGGGACTTCGGGGGCGGCGCCCAGGTCACCGAGGTGCCCTGCCCCGGCCTCGCCGACGCGGTGCAGTGGGCCGACGAGGAGGGCATCGACCGGGCCATCGAGGCCGCGGCCGCCCTCACGCCCCGTGATGTAAGGGCCGTCGTCCTGGGGTGCACCCATTACGAGCTCGTCGCGGAGCGTATCCGCGCCTCGGTGCAGCAGTCCGACGCGGCCCCGCTCGTCCTGCACAGCAGCGCGGGCGCCGTCGCCGCACAGGCGCTGCGCCGGATCGGCGAGGGCCCGCAGGCCGGGGCCGATGCGCGCGGCCGGCTCACGGTGCTGCTGGGCGGCCGGGAGGACACGCTGCCCAAGGAGGCGCTCGCCTACGCGGAAGGCCGTGACCTCCAGGCACTGAGCCACGCGGGCTGAGCGAGCACACCGGCCTGGCCCACGGGGCTGCGCAAGCCGGTGCCGGACCCGCGGAACATGAGTAGGCTCGATTCCATGAGGGAACACGCCCCCGACGAGCACTCAGGGCGACGCTCTACCGCCCCCGCGACCGACATCTGGACCGGCCGCGCACACAACCGTGTGCAGTGGATCCTGGCCTGTGGCGGACTCGCCTGCCTGGCTCTGGGCATCGAGCTGGCCGTGGACAACTCCTGGGCCACCGGCATACTCGCCCTGGCCATGTCCGTGGTCGGCCTGATCGCCGTGGGCCTGCTCATCCTGTTCGGCACCCTCGCCTTCCTCCACGTAGCGGTGAAGGTCGACAAGGACCACCTCGAAGTGCGCTGCGGCCACGTGGGCCTGCCGCGCCGCCGCATCCCGCTCGCCCATGTGATCGAGGCGGACTTCGCGCCCCGCGTCACGCCCCGGCAGTGGGGCGGCTGGGGCTACCGCTGGCGCCCGGAGATCGGCACGGCCGTCGTGGTGCGGCGCGGCGAGGGCGTGGTGCTCGTCCTCGGTGACGGCCGCAGGTTCACGGTCACCGTGGACGACGCGGAGGGCGCGGTGCGGCACATCCGCGACCGCCTCAAGCGGCCGCATGCGGGTCCGGTCGTCTGACCCGGGACCTGCCTGGTGAACTCAGTCGTGGCCGCTCCGGAGGAATTCCGGGGCGGCCACGTCGTCGTCCGGTGGCCCGTCCGTGAACGGGTCGGCCGTGGCGATCCCGGCGAGCAGGCCCACGCCCGCCGTCACGGTCGTGAAGCTGAGCGCGTTGCCGACCGTCGCCATCGCGGCCACCGCGGCCAGCGCCGCGCCCGCCGCCAGCACCACCTGGGTCGACCGCGCCGAGCGCCACAGGACGTACAGCAGCCAGCAGTAGGCCGTCGCGAGCAGCAGGACGCCGACGAGGCCCTGCTCGGCCGCGACCTGAAGGACGGCGGAATGCGGCTTGCCGTCGGAGAGCGGGGACTGCGCGAGCGTCGGGCTGAGGTCCTCGAAGCGTCCGGGGCCCGTGCCCAGGGCGGGATCGTTCCCGGCGAGGTGCAGGGCGTCGCGCCACAGGAGGATCCGCCGCGGCGAGAGCCACGCCTCCAGGGAGGCCGTCGGGCCGGACGGCAGGACGTTCTTGGCGAGCGCCACACCGAGACCGGCCATGACGGCCGTGGACAGGCCCAGGCCGATCAGGCCAATCGCCCGGCGGCGCAGACGGGCCGCCGCGAGCGAGCACAGGACGACGCCCGCGCACGCCGTGATCCCGCCCGGTGAGTCGACGACGGCGGCCACCACCACGCTGCCCGCCGCCACAAGGTGCAGCGCGATCCGTGCGGCCCGCCGCCGCGCCGACCAGGCCGCGCAGCACAGCGCCCCCGTCGACAGGGCGAGCAGCGCGGCGGTCGCGCCGACCCGGCCCATCGGCGTCATGACATCCGGTGTGGGGACCGCGTACGGAGCGGTGAGCGCCAGGCACAGGCCGCCGAGTCCGACCGCGCAGGACGAGGCGACCGGGACGAGCGCCCCGCCGATGCGTCCGCACGCGAACCCCGCGATGACGGCGAGCACGGCCAGGAGCACGCCCTCCGGTCTGCCCGCGCGTGCCGTCGCGCTGATCAGGGACCATGCCGCGCAACACCCGAGAACCGCGACCCCGATGGCATCGGAGGCTCCACCGCGCCGTTCCAGCGCAGCATCCGTCTCCGCACCCGCTGACCACCCCGTCGCACCCACCCGCCGCCCCCCGACGTAGACGGGCCCCGGACGCGTGGCCGGAAGCGGCCGCGGCATCGGGGACTGGGGCACACCGTAACGGCTGGTGGGCCAGGACGGACCGGTGTTGCACAGGAACGATCCGCCTACGCGGTCGACGCGGGCGCCCGCCGACCGGCATGTCGGCGTGACAGTGACGCGCCGTACACTCCCCGGGTGACCGCCACCGCACCTCCCGTAGCCCCGTCGGACGAGCCCTCAGCGCAGTCTGTGCTTTCGAAGGCCCTCTCCCACCTGCGGCGATTCGTGCCCCTCGCGTTCGCGGTGATCGCCGGACTGCTCCTGTACGTGAGCTTTCCGCCGCGCGAGCTGCCGTGGCTCGCGCCGATCTCCTTCGCGCTGTTCGGCGTGGCCGTGTACGGGCGGCGGCTGAGGGCGGGCTTCGGACTCGGCCTGGCCTTCGGGCTCGCCTACTTGGTGCCGCTGCTCTCCTGGACCGGCGTCGACGTCGGGCCGCTGCCGTGGCTGGCGCTCGCCGCCGCGGAGGCGCTGCTGGTCTCGCTCGCGGGCATGGGCATCGCCTACGTGTCGCGGCTGCCGCTGTGGCCGCTGTGGGCCGGCGGGGTCTGGATCGCGTCCGAGGCGTTGCGCGCGCGTGCCCCGTTCGGTGGCTTCCCTTGGGGGAAGGTCGCGTTCGGGCAGCCCAGTGGGGTGTTCCTGCCGCTCGCCTCGCTGGGCGGCACCCCGCTGCTCGGCTTCGGTGTGGTCCTGTGCGGCTTCGGGCTCGGGGCCCTCGCCCTGCGCGTCAGGAAGGTGCGCCGGGCCTCGTCCGAGGACGCGTCGTCCCTCAAGGGCTTGTCCTTCTTGAAGGACAAGGGCGTTGCCGCCGCGGCCGCGTTCACCGTCGCCCCGATCGTCGCCGGAGCGGTCGCGATGCCCTTCGTGGCGACCGGCGCAGAGGCGGGCACCGCGCGCGTGGCGCTCATCCAGGGCAACGTGCCGCGCATGGGCCTCGACTTCAACGCCCAGCGCCGCGCCGTGCTCGACTACCACGTGCGCGAGACGATGAAGCTCGCCGCGAAGATCAAGTCGGGGCAGGTGAAGCGCCCCGACCTGGTGCTGTGGCCGGAGAACTCCTCCGACATCGACCCGTACGTCAACCAGGACGCCTACGACGAGATCACCAAGGCCGCGCAGGCCGTCGGAGTGCCCATCTCGGTGGGGGCCGTGGTGACCGCGGAGGACGGCACGCCCCGCAACCGGCTCATCCAGTGGGACCCCAAGACCGGCCCCGGCGCGGTCTACGACAAGCGGCACTTGCAGCCGTTCGGCGAGTACATGCCGTACCGCAGCTTCTTCCGGATCTTCAGCAAGGACGTCGACCGGGCGGGCGAGTTCGTGCCCGGCAAGAAGCCCGTCGTCTTCGACATGGCGGGCACCAAGGTCGGCAACGTCACCTGCTACGAGGCCGCGTTCGACGACACGGTGCGCGACCAGGTCCGGGAAGGCGCGCAGATCCTGTCCGTGCCGAGCAACAACGCGACGTTCGAGCGCAGCCAGATGACGTACCAGCAGCTCGCCATGGACCGGGTGCGGGCCGTCGAGCACGGCCGGGCCGTGATGGTCCCGGTCACCAGCGGGGTCAGCGCCGTGATCCGGGCCGATGGTTCGATCGCGCAGCAGACCGGCATGTTCGAGCCGGCCACCCTGCTCGCCGATGTCCCGAAGCGGACCTCGCAGACGCTCGCCACGCGCGCGGGCGCATGGCCCGAGGCGCTGCTCGTCGCGATCGGTGTCGGGGGCCTCGGCTGGGCCGTCGTGCGGGCACGCGCGGGGCGGCGCTCGGACGCCTGACGGGGCCTGTGGCCTGCCGGTTCGTTGGGGCATACAGGTACGCTCGTCGGCATGGCGACTCCTGAATTCATCCGTACGATCCGGGCCACCGCGGGCCACCAGCTGCTGCTTCTGCCGGGGGTCAGTGCCGTCGTCTTCGACGACGAGGGGCGGGTGCTGCTCGGGCGTCGCGCCGACACCGGCAAGTGGTCGATCATCGGTGGGATCCCCGAGCCGGGGGAGCAGCCCGCGGATGTCGCCGCGCGCGAGGTCTTCGAGGAGACCGGCATCGAATGCGTCGTCGAGCGGGTGGTGCTGGTGCAGGCCCTGCAGCCGATCACGTACCCCAACGGCGACCAGTGCCAGTTCATGGACACGTCCTTCCGCTGCCGGGCCACCGGCGGCGAGGCACGCGTCAACGACGACGAGTCGCTGGACGTCGCCTGGTTCGCCCTGGACGCGCTGCCGCCGCTCGAGGAGTTCTCGCTGTTCCGGATCAAGCAGGCCCAGGCAGAGGGACCCACATGGTTCGAGACCATGACCGAGCGCTGAAGTATGGGTGCTGCCCACATCGGGCGCTGCTGATCAGCTGCCTAGGGTGCGAGTCATGACGCCGCACACCCCGCTGACCGCACCCACCGCCCCCGAGCTGGACCTCGGCGGGCGCACCGCACTCGTCACCGGCGCCGCCAGTGGCATCGGCCGGGCCTGCGCCCTGCGGCTCGCCGCGGCGGGCGCCAAGGTGAGAGCGGTGGACCGGGACGCGGCGGGGCTGGAGGCGCTGGCCGGGGAGGCCGACGGCATCGAGCCGTACGTCCTGGACCTGACCGACCTCGACGCGGCGGAGGAGGCGGCGGCCGGCACCGACGTCCTCGTGAACAATGCCGGGATCCAACTGGTCCGCCCCATCGAGGAGTTCCCGCCCGAGGTCTTCCACACCGTGCTGACCGTGATGCTGGAGGCCCCGTTCCGGCTGCTGCGCGGGGCGCTGCCGCACATGTACGGGCAGGGCTGGGGCCGCGTCGTGAACGTGTCGTCGGTGCACGGGCTGCGGGCCTCCGCGTACAAGTCCGCGTACGTGGCCGCGAAGCACGGGCTCGAAGGCCTGTCGAAGACGGCCGCGCTGGAAGGGGCGGCGCACGGCGTCACCTCGAACTGCGTGAACCCCGGCTATGTGCGCACGCCGCTCGTCGAGCAGCAGGTCGCCGACCAGGCCGCCGCGCACGGCATTCCCGAGGAGCGGGTGCTCGGCGAGGTGATGCTGCAGGACAGCGCGATCAAGCGGCTCATCGAACCTTCCGAGGTCGCCGAGGCCGTCGCGTATCTGTGCACGCCGCAGGCCTCGTTCATGACCGGCACGTCCCTCGTACTCGACGGCGGCTGGTCCGCCCACTGAACAGCCGGGATTTTGCAGGGGTTTGGGTAGTTTCGCGCGGGATGCGGTCACTCGACCGGGTGACCGAGATTTCGTGACGACCCGAGTTGTCCACAGGGCTAGCAGGCCCGACCGCTCGACGGGTAATCCTTGTCCGCATGTCGCGCCACCAACCGCACTCAGCCGCCGCCTCCGGCCCGGTGACCACCGAGGACCCGCAGGCCCCGTTCCTGGAACTGCTCGCCAGGGGCGCCTCCGCCGATGCCTACGAACAGCCCGTGCTGCTCGCCCGGGCCGAGGGCGCTACGCCCGAGCGGATAGCGGCACTCGAGGCGGCCAAGACCCTCGCGCTGCGCGTGCGCGCCGAGATGGAGGGCAGGCGGCGCCGCGAGGCGGAGCTGTCCGCCCTGTTCGAGACCGCGCACGACCTCGCGGGCCTGCGCGACCTGGACGCCGTGCTGCAGGCCATCGTCCAGCGGGCCCGCTCGCTGCTCGGTACCGACGTCGCCTATCTGACGCTGAACGACCCGATCAGGGGCGACACCTACATGCGGGTCACCGAGGGCTCGGTCGCGGCCCGCTTCCAGCAGCTCCGCCTCGGCATGGGGGAGGGCCTCGGCGGCCTCGTCGCACAGACCGCGCGGCCGTACGTCACCGACGACTACGGGCACGACGTGCGCTTCCAGCACACCCGCAGCATCGACGCGGGGGTCGGGGACGAGGGGCTCGTCGCCATCCTCGGCGTGCCGCTCATGCTGGGAGCGCAGGTGATCGGGGTGCTGTTCGCCTCCGACCGGCGCGCGCGGGTCTTCGAGCGCGAGGAGATCGCGCTCCTCGGCTCCTTCGCGGCGCTCGCCGCCGCGGCCATCGACACCGCGAACCTGCTCACCGAGACCCGGCAGGCGCTGAACGAGCTGGAGCGCGCCAACGAGATCATCCGTGACCGCAGCGGCGTCATCGAGCGCGCGTCCGACGTGCACGACCGGCTCGCCGAGCTGGTGCTGCGCGGCGGCGGAGTGCACGATGTGGCCGCGGCCGTCTCCCAAGTCCTCGACGGCACCGTGGAGTTCACCGACGCGGAGGAGGCGCCCGGCCACGCCCTCGAAGCGTCCCGAGCCGACGGGCACGCGGTGCGACACCGCGACGACTGGGTCGCGGCCGTCGCCGCCGGAGGGGAGCTGCTCGGCGCCCTCGTGCTGCGCGGCCACCCGGGACTCGACCCGGTCGACCAGCGCACCCTGGAGCGCGCCGCCATGGTCACCTCGCTGCTGCTGCTCGCCCGGCGCTCCGCGGCCGAGGCCGAACAGCGGGTGAGGGGTGAGCTGTTGGACGACCTCCTTGACGGGCGCGACCGGGACCCGCGGCTGCTGCGGGAGAGAGCGGAGCGGCTGCACGCGGACCTCGACGCGACCCATGTGGTGCTCGCCGCCCGCCTGGAGAGCACCGGTGACGCCGAGCAGGAGGCGGCCGCGCGTCGCCGCCTGTGGTCCGCGGCCAACCACCTCGCGGCGACCCGGCACGGCCTCGCCGCCGCGCGGGACGGCGGCACCGTCCTGCTGCTTCCGGCGCACACCACCGCCGCGTCGGAGCTGGCGTCCCACGTCGCGGGCCGGCTCTCCGAGGCGATCCACGAGAGCGTCACCGTGGGCGCCTCGGCCCCCGTCGCGGGCCTGGCCGGGTGGACCGAGAGAGCGGCTGCCGCGTATGTGGAGGCGCAGCGCTGCCTCGACGCGCTGCGGCTGCTCGGCAGGTCGGGGCAGGGCGCGGCGGCCGAGGACTTCGGGTTCCTCGGGCTGCTGCTCGCCGACAGCCGGGACGTCGGGGGATTCGTCGCCCGCACGATCGGCGAGGTCATCACCTACGACGAGCGCAGAGGCACCGACTTGCTGCGCACTCTCGACGCCTACTTCGCGTCCGGCATGAGCCCGGCCCGCACGAAGGACGCGCTGCACGTGCACGTGAACACGGTCGCGCAGCGTCTGGAGCGGGTGGGCCGGCTCCTCGGCGAGGACTGGCAGACGCCGGAGCGTGCGCTGGAGATCCAACTGGCCCTGCGGCTGCACCGGTTGGCGGCCCCGGACATAGCCTGACCCCGTCCGGGCCCCGTGTCCGCAACCACGGGGCCGGCGGGGGTGAGGCGCCGCACGCGTCAGGCGTCGTGGAGCTTCACCGGGCGGTCGCTGCGCGCTGCGCCGTCCGAGCCCACGTCGTCCGAACCCATGGCGTCCAGGTCGGACAGGTCGCGGTGCCGGGTCTCCTTCGCCAGGCCCACGGCGATCAGCGTCAGGAGCGCGGCCGCGATGACGTACAGGGAGATCGGCGTCGAGGAGCCGTACGCGGACAGCAGAGCCGTCGCGATGAGCGGTGCGGGCGCACCCGCCGCCACCGAGGCGAACTGCGCCCCGATCGACGCCCCGGAGTAGCGCATCCGCGTCGCGAACATCTCGGAGAAGAACGCGGCCTGCGGGGCGTACATGGCGCCGTGCAGCACCAGGCCGACGGTCACGGCGAGGAGCAGACCACCGAAGTTCGACGAGTCGATGAGGGAGAAGAACGGGAACATCCACAGGCCGACGCCCGCCGCGCCCAGCAGATACACGGGCCTGCGGCCGACCCGGTCGGAGAGGGCGCCCCAGGCCGGGATTACGGCGAAGTGCACGGCGGACGCGATGAGGACGGCGTTCAGCGCGGTCTGCTTCGAGACGCCGGCCGACGTGGTGGCGTACACGAGGATGAAGGCGGTGATGACGTAGTAGCTGATGTTCTCGGCCATGCGGGCACCGATGGCGACCAGGACATCGCGCCAGTGGTGCCGCAGGACCGCCACCAGCGGCAGCTTCTCCACGGTGTCGGAGACCGACTTGCGGGCCTCGGCGCGGGCCAACGCCTCCTTGAAGACGGGGGATTCATCGACAGAGAGACGTATCCACAGACCCACGAGGACGAGTACGCCGGAGAGGAGGAACGGGATCCGCCAGCCCCAGTCGGTGAACGCGGCATCCGAGATCAGGGCGGTCAGGGCCGAGAGCACACCGGTCGCGAGGAGCTGTCCCGCGGGTGCGCCCGTCTGCGGCCAGGAGGCCCAGAAGCCGCGGCGCTTGGCGTCCCCGTGCTCGGACACGAGGAGCACCGCGCCGCCCCACTCGCCGCCGAGGGCGAAGCCCTGGACGAGGCGGAGCACGGTGAGCAGTACGGGCGCGGCCGTGCCGATGGTCGCGTGGGTCGGGAGCAGACCGATGGCGAAGGTGGCGCCGCCCATCATCAGCAGGCTCACCACGAGGAGCTTCTTGCGGCCGAGCCGGTCGCCGTAGTGCCCGAAGACGAGCGCGCCCAGCGGGCGGGCGGCGAATCCGACGGCGTACGTCAGGAAGGAGAGGAGGGTGCCGACCAGGGGATCGGAGTCGGGGAAGAAGAGCTTGTTGAACACCAGCGCCGCGGCGCTGCCGTAGAGGAAGAAGTCGTACCACTCGATGGTGGTGCCTATGAGACTCGCCGCGACAATGCGCTTGAGATTTCCGGGCGTTGGTGGAGCGGTTGCTGCGGAGGCCATGTGCACCACTTCCAGGCGTTGGTGGGGACGTGTATCTGCTGGCACAAGGTAGGAACACGCAGGTCAGCGGCACATGTGGTGGGACACCATACTTTCGGGTCGGACTGTGGCCGCCGGACACGGAAGTCCGGTCCGATTCCGATCCGATTCCGGTCCGACGGTTGCGAGTTGGGGGAGAGGTTCGGGTTTGTGATGACCGTCAAGGGCTAACCGGACTCCATGAGTGAACCGAACAAGGGAACGGATCAGCAGAACGAGGCGACGAAGCGGAAGACCGCTTCCCAGGCGCGAGACCGCGCCGACAAGGCGACGGCTCCCGTGAGTGACGCCGCCGAGAAGACCGAGGCCAAGGCCGTCGACGCGGCCGTGGCCGCGCAGCACGGGGCCGAGAAGGCCACCGAGGGCGCGGCCGATGCCGTGGGCAGCGCGGCGCGCGGCGTCGAGGCCGGCCGGCAGGCGGCCGTGGCGGCGACCGGGCAGGTCACCACAGCGGCCCGGACGGCCTGGACCGCCGTTGCCCACCGGAAGGCGCTGGCGATGGGCGTCGGGGCCGGGGTCACCGCCGTCGGCGCCGCGTCGTACGCGGCCGGGCGGCGCGCGGCACGGCGTCCGTAGGGCGCGGTCCCGGAGTGAGAGCGCCGAGTCGGGGAACGCGGTGAAGCATGGCTGTACTGAGGAAATGCGCACGTCCGATGCTCGCCTCTGCGTTCGTGGCCGGCGGGCTGTCCACCGTCCGCGCCCCTGAGCGGGTGGCGCCCGCCGCGGAACCGGTGGCGGTTCCCGTGGCCTCCCGTGTGCCCCGGCTGCCGGAGGACCCCGAGCAACTGGTCCGGATCAACGGCGCGGTGCACATCGGGGCCGGGCTGCTGCTCGCCGCCGGGATCGCCCCGCGGCTTGCGGCGCTGGCCCTCGCCGGGACGCTCGTGCCGACGACACTGGCCGGCCACGCCTGGTGGAAGGAGAAGGATCCCGAGCAACGCGCCCAACAGCGAACCCAGTTCCTGAAGAACGTGTCTCTGATGGGCGGCCTGCTCATCACGGCGGCCGACACGCACGGCAAGCCGTCGGCCGCCTATCGGGTCCGTGGCGCCGCCGCGTCCGGACGCTCGTCGGCACGTCGTGCGCGGCGCGACGCGTCCCACACGCTGCGGGACGCGACCGGCACCGTGCGCGGCGCCACCCGCGATGCGGCCGGCACCGTGCGTGGGGCGACCCGTGGGGCGACTCGCGGGGCGACCAAGAGCGTGCGCGGCGCCGCCGACCACGTGCGTGCGCTGCCAGGGCAGGCCCAGCAGGCCATCGACAAGCACCTCTGAGGTTCTCGCCCCGGACCCGTGCTTCTTCTGAACGCCGCGCCGCCTCCGGCGCGGCGTTCACGGATGCCGGTCACCAGCTCTTACGGCACGCTGGAGACGTACGCGTAGGTGGCCGGAGGTGGCGATGGAGCCCGTGCGGGCGCTGGAACGGATCGCGTTCCTGCTGGAGCGGGAGGGCGCGCCCACCTACCGGGTGCGCGCGTTCCGTACCGCCGCGGGTGTGATCACCGGCCTGGGTGACGCCGAGGTCGCGCGGCACGTCGAGGCCGGCACCCTGGAGTCCCTCAAGGGCATCGGGCCCAAGACCGCTGCGGTGATCCGGGAGGCGGCCGCCGGGCAGGTACCGGACTACCTCACGCACCTGGAGGACGAGCTGGCCCGCACGGTGCCCTTGGAGGGCGACGCGGGCGTACGGCTGCGGTCCCTGCTGCGCGGCGACTGTCATCTGCACTCCGACTGGTCGGACGGCGGCAGCCCGATCGAGGAGATGGGCCGCGCGGCCCGGGACATCGGCCACGAGTGGGCGGTGCTCACGGACCACTCGCCGCGCCTCACCGTGGCCCGCGGTCTTTCGCCGCAGCGGCTGCGCGAGCAATTGGACGTGGTGGCCGAACTCAACGCGGGCTGGGCGCCGTTCCGGCTGTTGACCGGCATCGAGTGCGACATCCTCGACGACGGTTCGCTCGACCAGGAACCCGAGCTGCTCGACCGCCTGGACGTGGTCGTCGTCTCGGTCCACTCCAAGCTGCGGATGGACGCCGCGGCGATGACCCGGCGCCTGGTGGCCGCCGTCGGCAATCCGCATGCCGACATCCTCGGGCACTGCACCGGCCGGCTGGTCACCGGCAGGGGGCGGCCCGAGTCGCAGTTCGATGCGGACGAGGTGTTCGCGGCGTGTGCGGCGGCCGGTACGGCGGTGGAGATCAACAGCCGTCCCGAGCGGCTTGATCCGCCCCGCCGCCTGTTGCGCAAGGCCGTAGCGGCAGGCACATTGTTCGCCATCGACACGGACGCCCACGCGCCCGGCCAACTCGACTGGCAGCTCTTCGGCTGCGCGCGGGCCGAGGAGTGCGAGGTTCCGGCGGAGCGGGTGGTGACGGCCTGGCCGGTGGAGAAGGTGCTCGCCTGGACCGGTGGCTCCTCGGGGTGACTCCGCGGGGTGGCGCCGCACGGGTGTGAAAGATCGGGGCTCCGCCCCGGACCCCGCTGCTCAATCGCCGCAGGGGCTTGAAATACCCCGGTCACCCTGGTGCTTTCGGACGCTGCGGGGGTTGAAATACTCCTAGTCGCCCTGGTGCCTGCGGACGCCGCGGGAGTTGAAATACCCCCGGTCGCTCTGGTGCGTTCGGATGCCGCGGGGGTTGAAATACCCCCGGTTGCCCTGGTGCTTTCGGACGCCGCGGGGTTGAAGTGACCGACAGCGGGGGCGTCGTGCAGATCATCGAGGTGACCGGGTACGCCGTGCGGTCCGCCGTGATCACGATGCGGCGCACCGGTTCGCCGATGGAGTTCGTCCTCTTCCCGATGCTGCACGTCGCGTCGCCGACGTTCTACGCCCAGGTCCGGAACCGGCTGCGGAAGTGCGACCTCATCGTCATGGAGGGCATCCGCGGGAAGTCCGCCGTGGTGAGCACCCTGACGATCGCCTACCGGTTCGCCCCGCGCCGCAGCCGCAACGGCCTGCAGGAACAGCGCGGCGACCAGCTGCTCCCCGAGTCCGTACCGGTCCTGTGCCCGGACGTGACCGCGGCAGAGGCGGTCGCGGACCTGAAGGCGCTGCCCCGGTGGACGTATCTGCTGATGCTGCTCACGGCACCCGTGATGGGCCTGGTCTTCGCGCTGCGCGGGCCGCGCGCCTTCCTCGACGAGGACCTGGTGGTCGACGATCTGCCGACGACGGCGCGGGCGGAGATGCTGGCCGACGATCCGGTCGGTCACGCCATGTCCGACCGGCGCGACCAGCGGCTGCTCGACGCGCTCGATGCGATCCACGCCGAGCACCACGCCGAACCGCTGCGGGTGGCCGTCCTCTACGGAGCCGGGCACGTCCCGGCGATCGTGGCCGGGCTGCGGAAGCGCCACGGCTACCGGCCGCGGGACGCGGAGTGGCTCACGGTCTGCATCCCGGCGTGACCCACCAGGACGCGGGCCGGGCCCGGCCCGGCCGCGGAGCCGCGCGGGGCCGGAGAGATCTTGGCGGGCGGACCCCTTTCGGATCCTGGCCGGGGAGGAGATATCTTGATGTCGAGCAATCCGATCCAAGACTGCAGACGACGTGGAAGACGTGGAAGCGGAGCACCCGGTGACTGACTCGACCATTATTTACACGCACACTGACGAGGCCCCGGCCCTCGCGACGTATTCCTTCCTGCCGGTCATCGAGGCCTACGCGTCCACCGCCGGTGTCGGCGTCGAGACCCGTGACATCTCCCTGGCCGGGCGCATCCTCGCCCAGTTCCCGGAGTACCTGACCGAGGAGCAGCGCGTCCCGGACGCCCTCGCCGAGCTCGGCGAGCTGGCCAAGACGCCGCAGGCCAACATCATCAAGCTGCCGAACATCTCGGCCTCGGTCTCGCAGCTCAAGGCCGCGATCGCCGAGCTGCGCGAGCACGGCTACGCGCTGCCGGACTACCCGGACGAGCCGAAGACCGACGAGGAGCGCGAGGTCGGCGCCCGCTACGACAAGGTCAAGGGCTCCGCCGTCAACCCGGTGCTGCGCGAGGGCAACTCCGACCGCCGCGCCCCCGCCTCGGTGAAGAACTACGCCAAGGCCCACCCGCACCGCATGGGCGCCTGGACCGCCGAGTCCAAGACGAACGTCGCGACCATGGGTGAGAACGACTTCCGTTCGACCGAGAAGTCCACCGTCATTCCGGCCGACGACAAGCTGAAGATCGAGCTCGTCGCCGACAACGGCACCACCACCGTGCTGCGCGAGTCCGTACCGGTCCTCGCCGGTGAGATCGTCGACGCCTCCGTGCTGCACGTCGCGCCGCTGCGCGAGTTCCTGACCGCGCAGATCGCCCGCGCCAAGGAAGAGGGTGTGCTGTTCTCTGCGCACCTGAAGGCCACCATGATGAAGGTCTCCGACCCGATCATCTTCGGTCACGTCGTGCGCGCCTTCTTCCCGGAGACCTTCGCCCGCTTCGGCGCCGACCTGGCCGCCGCGGGCCTGACCCCGAACGACGGCCTCGGCGGCATCTACAAGGGCCTCGAGACCCTCGCGAACGGCGCCGAGATCAAGGCGTCCTTCGACGCCGAGCTGGCCGCCGGCCCGGACCTGGCCATGGTCGACTCGCACCGCGGCATCACCAACCTGCACGTGCCGTCCGACGTCATCATCGACGCCTCCATGCCGGCGATGATCCGCACGTCCGGCCACATGTGGAACAAGGACGACCAGGAGCAGGACACCCTCGCGGTGATCCCGGACTCCTCGTACGCCGGTGTCTACCAGGCCGTCATCGACGACTGCCGCGCCAACGGCGCCTTCGACCCGTCGACCATGGGCACCGTCCCGAACGTCGGCCTCATGGCGCAGAAGGCCGAGGAGTACGGCTCCCACGACAAGACCTTCGAGATCAAGTCCACCGGCACCGTCCGCCTGGTCAACCAGGCCGGCGACGTCGTCCTGGAGCAGCAGGTCTCCGAGGGCGACATCTTCCGCGCCTGCCAGACCAAGGACGCCCCGATCAAGGACTGGGTCAAGCTCGCCGTCACGCGCGCCCGCGCCACCGGTGACCCGGCCGTGTTCTGGCTGGACGAGGGCCGCGCCCACGACGCCCAGCTGATCAAGAAGGTCGAGGCGTACCTGCCGGAGTTCTCCCCCGAGGGCCTGGACATCCGGATCCTCAACCCGGAGGACGCCACCAAGCTCTCCGTCGAGCGCATCCGTCAGGGCCTCAACACCATCTCGGTCACCGGCAACGTGCTGCGCGACTACCTGACCGACCTCTTCCCGATCCTGGAGCTGGGCACCAGCGCCAAGATGCTGTCGGTCGTCCCGCTGATGAACGGCGGCGGCCTCTTCGAGACGGGCGCCGGCGGCTCCGCCCCGAAGCACGTCCAGCAGCTCGTCAAGGAGAACTACCTGCGCTGGGACTCCCTCGGTGAGTTCCTCGCCCTGGCCGTCTCCTTCGAGCACCTCGCCACCACCACGGACAACGCCCGCGCGAAGGTCCTCGGCGAGACCCTGGACCGCGCCACCGGCACCTTCCTCAACGAGGACAAGTCGCCGACCCGTCGCCTCGGCGGCATCGACAACCGCGGCAGCCACTTCTACGTCGCCCTGTACTGGGCCCAGGAGCTGGCCAAGCAGACCGAGGACGCGGAGCTCGCCAAGGCCTTCGCCCCGCTCGCCGAGAAGCTCTCCGCGAACGAGCAGAAGATCGTCGACGAGCTGATCGCCGTGCAGGGCTCCCCGGCCGACATCGGCGGCTACTTCCAGCCCGACTCGGCCAAGGCCGACAAGGTGATGCGCCCGTCGCAGACGCTGAACGAGGCGCTGGCCTCGCTCGCCTGATGCGCGTTTGAGCCGCGTCTGAGCCGCGTCTGATCCGCGTTGCGCGAACACTGCCCCGGTCGGCCCCGTGCCGACCGGGGCAGTGTTGTTCACGCTGCGCGGAAGCACCCGTATTTGACGCTCTCCCTACGCCCTGACCTGGGTAGGGTGCAGCGATGAGCACTCTGGATGACGCACGCCCGGGCATGGACCCGGCGATCCGACCGCAGGACGACCTCTTCGGGCATGTCAACGGCCAGTGGCTGGCGACCGAGCCGATCCCCGACGACCGCTCCAGCTGGGGCCCCTTCGTGGAGCTCGTGGACGTGGCGGAGCAGCGGGTCAAGGAGATCATTCAGGAGATCGCGGCCGGCGGCCCCACGAGCCTGGACGCGGACGAGGCGCGCAAGATCGCCGATCTGTACGCGTCGTTCATGGACGAGGAGGCCGTCGAGGCCCGCGGGCTCGACCCGGTCCGCCCGCTGATCGAGGAGGTGGCGGGGCTCACCGACGTGCGGCAGCTCGCCGGGTTCCTCGGGCGCTTCGAGCGCAAGGGCGGCTCCGGCCTGTTCGGCGCCTACATCGACAGCGACGACCGGAACTCCGACCGCTACCTCTTCAACATCCTCCAGGGCGGCATCGGCCTGCCCGACGAGTCGTACTACCGCGAAGAGAAGTTCGCCGAGATCCGCGAGAAGTACGAGGCGTACCTGACCGAGCTGTTCACGCTCGGCGAGCACGCAGACCCGGCCTCCGCCGCGCGCACCGTCCTCGCCCTGGAGACGCGGCTCGCCGAGGGCCACTGGGAGCGCGCCGAGACGCGCGATGTGCAGAAGACGTACAACCTCACCACCTTCGACGAACTCACCGCGCTCGCCCCGGCGTTCGACTGGCGCGACTACGTCACCGGGCTCGGCGGCAAGGACGAGACGCTCGCCGAGTCGTGCGTGCGCCAGCCCTCGTATCTGACGCATCTGTCCGCGGTTCTCACCGAGGTTCCCATCGAGCAGTGGCGCGACTGGCTGCTCGCGCGCGTGCTGCGCTCCGCCGCGCCGTACCTGTCGTCGCCGTTCGTCCGCGTGAACTTCGAGTTCTACGGCAAGACGCTCAACGGCACGCCGGAGCTGCGCGCCCGCTGGAAGCGCGGCGTCGCCTTCGTCGAGGGCGCCATCGGCGAGTCCGTCGGCAAGGAGTACGTGGCCCGGCACTTCCCGCCGCGCTCCAAGGCGCTCATGGACGAGCTGGTCGCCAACCTCCTCGAGGCGTACCGCCAGTCCATCTCCCGCCTCGACTGGATGACGGACGAGACCAAGGAGCGGGCGTACGAGAAGCTCGCCACGTTCCGGCCGAAGATCGGCTACCCGGACGAGTTCCGTGACTACTCGGGGCTCGCCGTCGTCCCCGACGACCTGCTGGCCAACGCGTACGCGGCCGATGCCTTCGAGCACGACCGGCAGATGGCGAAGATCGGCGCGCCGGTCGACCGCGACGAGTGGTTCATGCTGCCGCAGACCGTGAACGCGTACTACAACCCGGGCACGAACGAGATCTGCTTCCCGGCCGGCATCCTGCAGAAGCCGTTCTTCTCGCCCGACGCCGACCCGGCCGAGAACTACGGCGGCATCGGTGCCGTCATCGGCCACGAGATCGGCCACGGGTTCGACGACCAGGGCGCGCAGTACGACGGCGCGGGCAACCTGAACGACTGGTGGACCGCGGACGACAAGGCGGCCTTCGAGGCGAAGTCGAAGGCGCTCATCAAGCAGTACGACGGGTTCTCGCCGCGGAACCTTCCGGGGGAGTTCGTCAACGGGTCGCTGACCGTGGGCGAGAACATCGGTGACCTCGGCGGGCTCACCATCGGGCACACCGCGTACAAGATCGCGCTGGGCGACGAGCCGGTGCCGACTGACGGTGAACTCACGGGTACGCAGCGGCTGTTCATGAACTGGGCGTACTGCTGGAGGACGAAGCGGCGCAAGGAGCAGGAGCAGCAGTACCTGACGATCGACCCGCATTCGCCGCCGGAGTTCCGGGCGAACATTGTGCGGAACCTGGATGAGTTCCATGAGGCGTTTGCGACGGTTGTCGGGGACGGGTTGTGGGTTGAGCCGGGGGATCGGGTTCGCATTTGGTGAGACGTTGCTGAGGGGGCCCGGGAGGTGTGTGCCTCCCGGGCCTACGTCTCGGGGCTCTGCCCCGGACCCCGCTGCCTCTCGTCCAAAAGCGGGGCTTGAATGCCTCAATCGCCGGCGGGGCTTGAATGGCCGAGGTTGGATTTGAGGAAGGTGAGGGTTGCGGTCCAGGCCTGCGCCGACGCCTGCGGGTTGTAGACCTCTGGGCGGCCGTCGTTGAAGAAGGCGTGGTCCGCCGGGTACATGCGGAAGTCGGCGTCGATGCCGGACTGGTTCTTGATCGCGGTGCGCAGGCCGTCGAGGGTGGCCGGAGGGATCGCCTCGTCGCGCTCTCCGTAGTGGCCCAGGATCTGCGCCTTCAGGCGGGAGAAGTCCGGGATCTCACCCTGGATCACGCCGTAGAACGGGACCGCCGCGCTCACCCGCTGGTCCGCCGCGGCCAGGTACAGGACGAAGCCGCCGCCCATGCAGAAGCCGACCGCGCCGACCGTGTCGGAGGTGACCTGGGGGAGGGCGAGCAGGTGGTCGACCGCGCCGGAGAGAAGTTCCACACCGCGCTCCACCGGCAGGTCCTGCATCATGCGGAACGCTTCCCCGGAGTCGTGCGCGACGTTCCCGCCGTACAGGTCGGGCGCGAGTGCCACGAAGCCCTCAGCGGCGAGGCGGTCGGCGACGTCGGCGATGTGGTCGGTCAGGCCCCACCACTCCTGGATGACGATGACGCCGGGGCCGTGCCCCGAGGCCGGGAGTGCCAGATAGCCGTGGGCCGTGCTGCCGTGGCTGTCGAATGTCACGTTCTGGTGGGCCGGGCGGCCCGTGGACCTGGGAGTGTGCGGGGTGTGTGCCATGTGCCCACGATGCCACCGCGGGACGCGCCGCGGTGGCATCGTGGGCCCAACCGGAGTCAGTCCCTCCGGGGTCAGTCCTTCTTCTGCGCCGACTGGAGCGCCGTGATGCAGGTCGCGATCGCCGCCTGCAGTTCCTCGAGGCGCTGCAGCATGTCGTCCTCGACGATGTCGTCGATCTCCTCGGCGGCGACGTCGTCGAACGTCAGCTCCTCGAAGGCCTTCGTCGCCTTCTGAAGGCTGCTGTAGAACTTCGCGCGCCGCTCCTGCACCCGCAGCTCGGGGTCCTTCTCGACGGTCTCGGCGACGAGCGTGCGCACGGTGTCGTACGCCTCGCGGGCCCACTCGCCCGCCTCCTCGTCCTCGTCCAGCTCGTCGATGAGGGACAGGTGCCGCTCGGCCTCCTCGCGCAGCGCGGGGGAAGCCTCGATCTTCTGGCCCGCGGGGGTCTTGACCTGGCCTTCTTCCGCGATCCTGCGCACGTACTCGAGCTGGCCGCCGGTCTTGGTCTCCTCGGCGACGGCCTTCTTCAGGTCGTCCGTACGCACGATGTCGCGCGCCATGCCCGTGCGCAGCACCGGGTCCTCGTCGAGGCGGTCCATCAGCGCCTTGCGGGCGGCCTCGGCGGTGCCGGGGTCGGCGAGGATCGCGGCCCGCAGCGCCGTCGGGTTCTCCGCGACCTCCAGGGCCTTCGTCGGGCGGATGCCCTCGGACTCGGCGGCCGCGGTGATCGCCTGGCCGCGCACCGAGGTCGCGCTGTTGCGGGACACGTAGTACGACAACCAGACGTCGGCGTCCGGGAGTTCGACGTCGGCGCCGGGCGTGAGGGCCTCGAACTGGGGGACCAGGCCGTCGTCCGCCGCGCTGTCCCACGCCTTGTAGAACCGCATGACGCGGTCGGGGGAGCAGCCGGCGAGTTCGGCGAACTTCCGGGCGGAGACCTTGGCGGACTCACCGGCGGGCTGTCCGCCGGGTCGGACGCTGCGGGCCACCTTCAGGGCGAAGGCCCAGCCACCGGTGCGGGCGTAGACGCCGAACTCGTGGGCGTCGCGGGTGATGGCCTCAGGTACGTCGCCGGGGGCGGGGTCGTCGTCGGCGGCCGCCTCGGCGTCGACGTCGGAGCTCTCCGCGAAGGGGACCTCCGTGGGCGGCGTCCAGAAGCTGTCGGACGCGCTTTCCGGGGTGCTCTCGGGGGCGGGCGCGGCGGCGTCCGGGGTCTCGGTGGTCGGGGCGTCGGTGGTCGGCGGGGTCCACATGTTCTCGGTGTCCCCGGGCTCGGCCGTCTCCTCGTTCGCGGGTGCGGCGGCGCTGCTGTCCGGGGCGACGGCCGGCGCGGGTACGGGCTCCGCGGGGGCGGCGTCGCCGGACGGGATGGCGGCGTCGGACGAGTCGATGGCTACGGACACGTAGGCACTCCTGAGTGATCGGGCACGTGCGGGTTGACGAGCCACTTTATCGTTCCGATTGGGCCGTTTTGCGCGCGAGTTGTCGCAGCGGCGCGGCGGACACGTGTGCGATGCCCGGCCGACCCGGGCCCGGACGGCGACACGGGCGGCGACGCGGGCGGTGGCATGGGCGGTGGCGCGGACGGGCCCGCTGTTCGCGGCTCCCCCTTCTGCGAACAGCGGGCCCGGGCTCGGCCTCCACCGTGCGCCGCGGCGGGAGAGCGAAGGCACGGGAGGCTCGATACCTCAGCGTCTCAGCGCCCGGCCCCGCGACGGACGGGGCCAAGGGTCCCTCGCGGGTGGGCCGAACGGCCCGGATTCAACCTCCCCGAATCGCCCCACAACTTTCACCCCGTCCGCGCCCCCGCCCCGCGCACCACCCGCAGCAGGTACTCCTTGCGGTGCAGCGGGTCGTGGTCCGTGCGGGAGCGGCGCGGTGTGTCCTCGCGGACCGGGGCGTAGTGGTCGAAGGAGGCCTCAAGGACGCCTTCGCCCCGGGTGAGGGACGGCAGTTGTTGCTCCAGGGCGCGCACCCGTGCCGCCGGGATGAGCCCGTCGACCGTGGTCCATGCCCCGCCGTCCGTGTGCTGCCCCGTCGGCACGGCCCGCAGCCGGGTGATCACCGGCAGCACCGCCCCGTACAGGTCGGCCGGGATGTCCAGGCGGAAGCGGTGCATCGGCTCGCACACCGCCGTGCCCGCGCGGGCGAGTGCGCTCATCAGGACCAGCGGGGTCAGTCCGCGGAAGTCGCCCGCCGTGCTCGACATGGACTTGTCGAAGACGGCGTGCGCGTGGCTCTGCCGCGGCGCGTAGCCGGAGCGCGTCAGTGTCACCGTGCAGTCGGTAACCTGCCAGCCGAGCAGGCCCTGGCGCAGCGTCCTGTGCGCGGTCTCCTCGATGGCCTTGATGAAGGCCAGGGGGAGGGAGCCGAGCTCGATCCCGAGCCGGAACGCGATGCCCGAGCCGATCGGCGCCGGATCGACCCGCAGGCCGATGGTCGCCAGGAACGGGTTCCCGTCGTCCTTCATGGCTTCGAACGCCGCGCCGGAACCCGTAGGCCGCTCGACGCACAGCGGCGTCGACTCCCGGAACGTCACGTCGAGCCCGAACTCCTCGGCGAGCGTGGCCTGTACGACCTCCTTCTGCACCTCGCCGTAGAGCGACAGGAAGATCTCCTGGCGGATGTCGTCCTGCCGCAGGCCGATCAGCGGGTCCTGCTCGGCGAGCTGGGTGAGCGCGGCGAGCAGGGCGCCGCGCAGCCCCGGCCGGTCCGGGTCGACCACCGTCTCCAGCGTCGGCGGAGCGAAGTGGTGCTCCTTGACCGGGACGTGGGGCTCGCCGAGGTCGTCGCCGACGCGCACACCGCCGAGTCCCCACAGGCGCGCCACTTGCCCGGGGCCCGCCTCCGTGCGTGGTGTGTCCGCGCCGTCCGCGAAGACGCGTACGGACGTCACTCGGTCCTCCCCGCCACCGGGCAGCGCGAGCCGTTCGCGCACCCGCAGGGTCCCGGTGAACACGCGGGCGTACGCGATCTTCTCGCCGGCCGGACCGCGCTCCACCTTGAACACGCTGGCGGACAGCGGCAGTTGGGGCCTTTCCTCGGCGGGAGGGAGCAGTCGCGTGATGCCGTCCACGAGGGCGGGGATCCCCGCCCCGGTCATCGCCGAGCCGAAGTACACGGGATGCGCCTCGGTGCGCGCCGTCTGCTCGGCGAGCGCGTCGCGCAGCCGGCCGTACGTGACCGTCCCCTCGTCCTTGACGTACGCCTCCAGCAGCGCGTCGTCGTGGGCGGAGAGCACGTCGACCAGGCGGGCGCGGTGCTCCGCGTCCTGGGCGGCGTAGGGGGCGCAGAGCGCGTCCCGGCCGCCGAGGCCGTGCGGCACCGTGTTCATCGGGACCACGGCAGGGGTGAGTTTGTGCCGCAGGTCGTCGAGGAGCGCGGCCTCGCGGGCGCCGCCGCGGTCGACCTTGTTCACGAACACCAGCGTGGGGATGCGCAGCCGGCGCAGCGTCCGCATCAGGACGCGGGTCTGCGCCTGCACACCCTCCACGGCGGAGACGACGAGCACGGCCCCGTCGAGGACCCCGAGCACCCGCTCGACCTCGGCGATGAAGTCCGGGTGGCCCGGTGTGTCCACGAGATTGACGTGGGTGTCGCCGAGCGGGAACGACGCCACGGCGGACTTGATGGTGATGCCGCGCCGGCGCTCCAGGTCGAGGGAGTCGGTACGGGTGCTCCCGTCGTCGACCCGGCCGAGTTCGTCGATCACCCCGGCGGTGTGCAGGAGCCGCTCGGTCAGGCTGGTCTTACCGGCGTCGACGTGCGCGAGAATACCCAGATTCAATGTGTGCACTGACAGTCATGTCCTTGGGGGAGAGGGCAGTGGCCTTCTGAAGGAACATGTCTGCAGAGCGCATGAATCGGTCCTCACGGTAGGGGCGCGCGGGGTTGCCCGCTGCGTTCAGTGCAGCAGGGGCCGCGCGCCCCGGCAACCGAATTACGCGCCGTCGGCCACCCGCGCCGACCACCGCTGCTCGACCCGCGCCAGGCGCCAGTAGGCGATCGCCGCCGCCCACACGACCACGAACAGGCCCACGATCACGTACCCGACGTTGTCGAGGTCGAGACCCGCGATCCAACCGGTCACCGCGTCGCTCAGGTCGAGCTTGTCGTGCAGGACGCCGACGAGTTCGATCGTGCCGATGAAGAACGCGACGGCGATCGACAGACCGGTGATGGTGAGGTTGTAGAACACCTTGCGCACCGGATTGGAGAACGCCCACTGGTAGGCGAAGTTCATGAACGTGCCGTCGAGTGTGTCGAACAGGCTCATGCCCGCGGCGAACAGCAGCGGCAGGCACAGGATCGCGTACCACGGCAGGCCCGCGGCGGCGCCGCTGCCCGCCATCACCATCAGCGTCACCTCGGTCGCGGTGTCGAAGCCGAGGCCGAAGAGGAAGCCCAGCGGGAACATCTGGCCGGGGCGGGTGATGGACTTGGTGAAGCGGCCGAGGATCCGGTTCATGAACCCGCGGGAATCCAGGTGCTCCTCGAGCTTCCGCTCGTCGTAGGAGCCCGCGCGCATCGCCTTGAATACCTTCAAAATGCCCATCAGGGCAACGAGGTTGAGTGCGGCGATGAGATACAGGAACGAACCGGAGACGGTGGTGCCGACGACGCCGAGCACCTGGTGGGTGCGCGAGTCGTCGTTCATCAGGGTGCCCGCGAGGGCCGCGCCGCCCGCGACGAGCGCCGCCATCGCGACCACCACGCTGGAGTGGCCGAGCGCGAACCAGAAGCCGACCGAGACGGGCCGCTTTCCGTCCGCCATCAGCTTGCGGGTGGTGTTGTCGATGGCCGCGATGTGGTCGGCGTCGAAGGCGTGCCGCATGCCGAGCGTGTACGCGGTGATGCCGAGGCCGATTCCGAAGGCCTTGTTGTCGACTTCGTAGTGCTCGGGGACGACGAGCAGGAACAGCACGCCGAACGCGACGACGTGCAGCGCGGCAATCACCGCGATCAGGCCGGCCGTGCGCAGCGTGTCCTCGCGGCGCCAACGGAAGGCAGGGGGAGGGGAGTTCAGGGCAGGGGTCGGGGAGTTCCCGGGCAGGGTCATGCGTCGATCACGCTCCAGCACCTCGTGGATCACTTCGTGAGATGCCGCGGCCGGTCTCCTGGCTTACGGGCGTGCCCGCCGCTCCGGCCTTCCCAGCGGCCGACGGCCGCCAGTGGCGTACAGGGTGGAACGGCGCGCTCCGGACGTCGCTGTCCGAAACCCGATCACAGTGGCGAGGGCCGCTCCGGAATGGGCCCCTGAAGGGCCGTCACCGGTCTTCCCGAGCACCACGGCGCCGACCACCCTACTACCTACCCCGAAGCACGTTCGCGGGCCCGGTGGATCTCCTTGTACGCCTTCTCCCGGCCCTCCCAGTGGGAGCCGTCGACCGATTTTCCCGGCTCCAGATCCTTGTAGACCTCGAAGAAGTGGGTGATCTCCAGGCGGTCGAACTCGGGGATGTCCTCGATGTCCCGGATCGCGTCGTGCCGTGGATCGTGCGCGGGAACGCACAGCACCTTCTCGTCCGGGCCCTTCTCGTCGCTCATGACGAACATGCCGATCGCCCGGCACTCGACGACGCAGCCGGGGAACGTCGCGTCGCCGGTCAGGACGAGCGCGTCCAGCGGGTCGCCGTCGCCGCCGAGCGTGCCCTCGATGTAGCCGTAGTCCGCGGGGTACTGGGTCGACGTGAACAGCATCCGGTCGAGCCGGATCCGCCCGAGATCGTGGTCCATCTCGTATTTGTTCCGTGAGCCCTGTGGGATCTCCACGGTCACGTCGAACGCCTCGGCGTGTGCCTGGCTGCTGCCCAATGTGGCCTCCTTGCCGCATTCCGACGCCCACGAGTGTGCGCCGTGCCGGGCAAGGGCGGAACCCCTCAGGCGGCCGGGGGAATGGGGAATTCGAGTTCGGGCCGGTCCCAGGCGACGGCCGGCGGGCGCGCGGGCACGGTGCCGGTGCGGTGCGCGCCCATGGAGCGGTAGAAGCCCTCGGCGGGCGGGTGCGCGACGACGCGGACGTGGTCGAGGCCCGCGGCCAGCGCCTGCTCCCGCATATGGTCCACCAGCAGCCGCCCGATGCCCCGGCCCTGCGCCTCGTCCGCGACGAACATCAGGTCCAGCTCCGGCGGCTCGGCGAGCAGCGCGTAGAAGCCGAGCACCCGCTCGTCGGCCGGATCCACCGCTACGTAGACATGGTGCGCCTCTACGTAGTCCGGGCCCACGCGGTAGCCCGCGACCATGGAGGCGTAAGGGTCCCGGTAGGCGCCGGAGTTGCGCACGAGACGGGTGAGGCGCCGGGCGTCCTGGGCGGTGGCCCGCCGGACGGTGATCGGGGGACCCCCTCCGCGGCGCGTAATGCTCGCGTTCATGGGTCGAGTATTACGTATCCGGGGCGGGGTCAGGCCGCGGGCACGGTGGACTGCGCCTGGCGCAGGAACGTGGCGTTGTCCGGGGTCTGGCGCAGCTTGTCGAGCAGGGCCTCGTAGGAAGCGGCCGGGTCCCGGCTCTGCAGGGCGCGCCGCAGCCCGCGGACGACGCCCAACTCGGCGGCGGGGAGCAGGAGTTCCTCGCGGCGGGTGCCGGAGGGGGTGAGCTCGACGGCCGGGTGGACGCGGCGCTGCGCGAGGAGGCGGTCGAGGCGCAGCTCCATGTTGCCGGTGCTCTTGAGCTCCTCGAAGTAGTAGTCGTCGGCGCGGGAGCCGGTGTCGACGAGGGCGGTGGCGAGGATGGTCAGCGAACCCGCCTCCTCGGCGTCGCGGGCCGCGCCGAAGAAGCGCTTCGGGCCGTGCAGGGCGGCCGCGTCCACGCCGCCGGACAGGGTGCGGCCGCTGGTGGCGGCCGCGTTGTTGTACGCCCGGCACAGGCGGGTGAGGGAGTCGAGGAGGATCACCACGTCGCGGCCCTGCTCGGTGAGGCGCTTGGCGCGCTCCACCGCGAGTTCGGCGAGCGCGATGTGCGCCTTCGCCGGCTGGTCGAACGTCGAGGCGTACACCTCGCCGCGCACGGAGCGGCGCATGTCGGTGACCTCTTCGGGGCGCTCGTCGACGAGCACCACCATGAGGTGGGCCTCGGGATGGTTGGCGGCGAACGCGGCGGCGAGCTGCTGAAGCAGGACCGTCTTACCGGTCTTCGGCGGGGCGACGAGGAGGCCGCGTTGCCCCTTGCCGACGGGCGTGAACAGGTCGACGACCCGTCCGGCGAGCCCCGCGGCCGGGTGTTCGAGGTGGAAGCGTTCGCTGGGGTGGAGCGGCGTGAGGTCGGCGAAGCGCGGGCGTCCGCGGGTGGCGTCCGCCGGGGCGCCACCGATGGTCTCGACGTGCGCGAGGCTGCGCGGCCTGCCGCACGTCCCCTCGACGAAGTCGCCCTTGCGCAGGCCGAGTTGGCGGATGAGGTGGGCGGGTACCTGGACGTCGTGCGGTGTGGGGATCAGGTCGGCCGCCCGCAGGAAACCGGGCCCGTTCCCGCCGATGTCGAGGACGCCGGCGGCGCGGACGGGTTCTTGGGGTGTGGCGGTGGTGGTGCTCATGGTGGTGGCCGTGGTCATGGTGATCACAGGTCCTTTCGCGGGCCGAGCCGCGGACGCGATGGGCGTACGGCGGCAGGCGTTCAAGGGCAGGGAAGGGGTGGGATCCGGCGAGAGGCAGGGGCGGCCGAGCGCGCCCCGCGGCCGGGGAGAACCTGGTGCCGCGGCGACGGGTGAAGAGCCCGCCAGAAGCCGCTGACCAGGGATGACGTGCACTGTGTGGCGACGGGAAAGCCGTCGCACCAAAAGCGCTGAAAAAAGAGATTCGGTACCGGCGCCTCGAAACGGGCGAGCACATGTACCGCCTTGACAGTACCACCCGGACCCCGCCGCGCGACAAGCCCCGACTTCGGGGCCGGCGCGCCCTATGCTGAGCGGCCATGTTCACCGATCAGGGCCCCACCCTCCGCGAGCTGACCGTTCAGGCGCTGTCCTCGGTCGAGCGGGGGTACGACCTGCTGGCGCCGAAATTCGACCAGACGCCGTTCCGTACCCCGGATGTCGTGCTCGACGCCGTGGGCCGCGCGCTCGCCGGGCTCGGCCCGTACGACACCGGGCTCGACCTGTGCTGCGGCACCGGGGCGGGCCTGCGCGTGCTGCGCGAAGCGGGCGTCGGGCGGGCCGTGGGCGTGGACTTCAGCGGCGGCATGCTGGACGTCGCGCGGCGCGGTGAGCCGACGGCCGACTGCGTCCGCGCGGACGCGCTCGCGCTGCCCTTCGGCGAGGTCTTCGACCTGGTGGTGAGCTTCGGGGCGTTCGGGCACTTCCTGCCGCGCGAGTGGCCACGGCTGTTCTCCGAGGTGTGCCAAGTGCTGCGCCCCGGCGGCCAGTTCGCGTTCCCGCTGCCCGCGCCGATGGGGCCCGGCTCGCTGGGCTACTGGGCGATGCTCGGCTTCGACGGCGCGATGCGGGTGCGCAACGCGGTGTGGCGGCCCCCGTTCGTCATGTACTACCGGCCGTTCCGGCTCGGCGACGTACGGCGGGAGCTGGACCGCGCCGGGTTCGATGTGGCGCTCCATGCGCTGTCCGAACTCGGCGAGCGGCCGGACGGCAGCCCGCGGTGCAGGCTGGTCGTGGCCACGCGCCGGTAGGCGGGGGCCAGTAGGACGCAGTGCCGATGGGCGGGGGCCGGCAGGACGCAGTGGCGTCCGCCGGATCGCGCCGCACGCCCGCCGCGCCTAGCGTGGTCCCATACCTGCCGGGCCGCGTCGTGCCCGGCGACCGACGGAAGGGTGTCGCGTCATGTCCGCTCGTCCTGAAGGCGCGCCGATCTGGGCCGACGCCATGTTCCCCGACCTGGAGGCCGCGAAGGGCTTCTACACGGAGCTGTTCGGCTGGACCTACGACGAGGGCAGCGCCGAGTTCGGCAACTACACGCAGGCGCGGACGCCCGACGGCAAGCGGGTCGCGGCGCTCGTGCCGCAGATGCCCGGCGCGGAGGGCGTGCACCCCGCCTGGAACCTGTACCTCGCCACCGCCGACATCGAGTCGGTCGTCGAGCGGATCAAGGACGCGGGCGGCAGCGTCATGATGGACCCGATGCAGGTCGCGTCCTTCGGCACGATGGTCACCGCCCAGGACCCCGCGGGCGTCGTCTTCAGCGTCTGGCAGCCCGACACCCACGAGGGCTTCGAGAAGGTCAACGAGCCCGGCGCGTTCTGCTGGGCCGAGGTCAACACCCGCAACGCCGGGCGGACCGACTCCTTCTTCCCGAAGGTCTTCGGCTACGACGTGCAGAAGATGGCCGACGAGAACATGGACTTCAACGTCTGGATGCTGGACGGCGAACCGGCCATGGGCCGCTTGCAGATGACCGACGAATTCCCCGCCCACGTCCCTTCGTACGTCAATGTGTACTTCGTCGTCGAGGACTGCGACGCGGCCGTCGCCACCGTCCAACGCCTGGGCGGCAAGCTGCACTTCGGTCCCGTGGACAGCCCTTTCGGCCGGTTCGCGGCGGTCGGGGACCCGCAGGGCGCGGCATTCTCCGTCATCGACGTGACCGCCGCCCAGGGTGAGATGCCGGAGATGGGCTGACGGTCAGTCGGACCCGGGAAGCTCGAACCCCAGCTCCTGAGCGGCGAGTTGGGGAGTCGGCTGCGCCCAGCGTTCCACTGCCGCGCTGCTCTGCGTGGACGACAGCGAGCGCAGCTCGGCCCGGTCCAGATAGAGCGTGCCGTTCAGGTGGTCCGTCTCGTGCTGCACGATCCGTGCGGGCCAGCCCGTGAACTCCTCGTCCACCGCGCGCCCTTGCTCGTCGAGGGCGCGCAGCCGCACGCGCTCGTGCCGGGCGACGACGGCCTGGTAGCCCGGCACGCTCAAGCACCCTTCGTAGAAGGCGGCGTGCCGCGGCCCCACACCTTCGTACGACGGGTTGACCAGCACCCGGAACGGCTGCGGGACCCGCCCCCGTGCCTCGCGCACCTCCTCGCTCACGGCCGCCGCGTCCTCGATGACGGCGAGCCGCAGCGGCACCCCGATCTGCGGCGCGGCCAGGCCCACGCCGGGCGCGGCGTGCATGGTGACCCGCATCGCGGCGATCAGCCGGGCGAGCAGTTCGTCGGGGAGCTGCCCGTCGACGGGCTCGGCGGGGCGGCGCAGGACCGGGTCGCCCGCCGCGACGATCGGCAGCGGCTCCTCGGTGGCGAGCAGGGACTCGACGTGATCACTCAGTGACGTGAACGGCATCGCGCCAGGATGCCAAGCGTGATCACGGGGGTGTGGTGCGGGGTCCGGGAATGCGGCGGCGCCTCCGGCGGTTCTGGTCTTTTGGCCGCCGTGAACGGATGGGGCGGCTGTGGCTCAGGAGAAGGTTCGAAGGTTCCGCCGGATGACGCAGACGTACGAAGAGCACGAGGGCACCACCGGTCCCGACCTCGGGTTCCACCCCCTCGACCACCCCGCGTACGCCGCGCTCACCGGCCCGCACGCGCACTTCGCCGAGCGCAGCGGCCGGGCCCTGCGCTATCCCACCGCCGTCACGCCGTGGACCGCCCTGCCGCCTGACCCCACGCCCTCGGACTGGGCGGACCTCGCCGCCTTCGCCGCCCCCGACGGAACCCTGCCGCTGCTCGGCACCGACATCGAGCTGCCGGACGGCTGGGAGGCGACGGTGGACTTCGAGGGCGTGCGTATGGTCGGCGACGCGGTGGACGCGGCCCAGGACCCGGAGGCCGTCCAGCTCACCGCCGACGACGTGCCGGAGATGCTCGACCTCGTGGCCCGCACCCAGCCCGGCCCGTTCACGCCCCGCACCATCGAACTCGGCACGTACCTCGGCGTGCGCCAGGGCGGCGCGCTCATCGCGATGGCGGGGGAGCGTCTGCACCTGCCCGGATACACCGAGGTCAGCGCCGTGTGCACCGACCCGGGCCACCGGGGCAAGGGGCTCGCGGGCCGCCTGGTGAAGGCCGTCGCGGCCGCGGTCCAGGAGCGCGGCGAGACCCCGTTCCTGCACACCGGCGCGGCCAACACCAACGCGATCCGGCTGTACGAGGCCCTGGGCTTCCACCTGCGCAACACGACCCACTTCCGGACGGTGCGGGCGCCGCGGTAGCGCGGAGCGGGCCACGAACTGAGCATGGGCCCGGAGCGACCTACGAGCCGCTTTCCTCTTCCTGGGCCGCGTGGTTGTAGCGCACCAGGTAGTCGGCGAACCGCTCCAGGTCCTCCTCCGGCCAGTCCGCCAGCCGGTCGCCGAAGATCTGGCGGCGGTTGACGGTCACCTGGCGCAGCACGTCGGCGCCCGCCTCGGTCGGGTGCAGGACCTGGACCCGGTGGTCGTCGGGGTCGACGCGCCGGATCACGAGGCCGGCCCGCTGGAGGGCGGCCACCTGGCGGCTGACCGTCGACTTGTCGAGGGCGTAGTGCGCCGCCAGGTCCGTGGCGCGGCAGCCGCCCCGCTCGTCGAGGTGGGCGAGCAGCGAGTACGAGACGAGCGAGAGCTCCGGGTGCATCCGCGCGGCGGTGGCCCGCGCGCGCCGGGCGAACGAGGTCAGCTCGCGCTGAATCGTCTCCACGGCCGCCTCGCGGTCGGCCGCGTGATCTTGCTGTGCCACGGCGGTTCCTTTCGGGATGCTCGTTGCACTCTACAACCCAGCCCGCCCGGCGGCGGCCCGACGTGGCGCGGATCTCTTTTGCAACTTGTTGCATAACCAGTGCAGTGTCCTCTACAACTGATTCGACCGTTCACCGCTCACGGAGGGCCCCATGAGCCGCTACCCGCACCTGCTCGCCCCGCTCGACCTCGGATTCACGACGCTCCCCAACCGCGTCCTGATGGGCTCGATGCACGTGGGCCTTGAGGAGGCTCCGAACGGGTTCGCGCGCATGGCCGAGTTCTACGCGACCCGCGCCCGCGGCGGCGTCGGCCTCATCGTCACCGGCGGCATCGCGCCCAACGCCGAGGGCTGCTCCTTCGAGGGCGGCGCCAAGATGACCACCGAGGCCGAGGCCGAGCAGCACCGCGAGATCACCGACGCCGTGCACGCGGCGGGCGGCAGGATCGCCATGCAGATCCTGCACTTCGGCCGGTACGCCTACCACCCGAACCTGGTCGCGCCGAGCGCGCTGCAGGCCCCCATCAGCCCCTGCGTGCCCAACGAGCTGAGCGACGCGGACGTCGAGCGGACCATCGAGGACTACGTGCGCGCCGCCGAGCTCGCCAAGTCCGCCGGGTACGACGGCGTCGAGGTCATGGGCTCCGAGGGCTACCTCATCAACGAGTTCATCGTCGCCGCCACCAACCACCGCACCGACCGCTGGGGCGGTTCGTACGAGAACCGGATCCGGTTCGCCGTCGAGATCGTGCGGCGCGTGCGCGAGCGGGTCGGGCCCGACTTCATCCTCATCTACCGGCTGTCCATGCTGGACCTGGTCCCCGGCGGCTCGACCCTCGACGAGGTCGTGCAGCTCGCCAAGGAGATCGAGGCGGCCGGCGCGACCATCATCAACACCGGCATCGGCTGGCACGAGGCGCGCATCCCCACCATCGCCACGTCCGTGCCGCGTGGCGCGTACACCTTCGTCACCAAGAAGGTCATGGGCGAGGTGAACGTCCCGCTCGTCACCACCAACCGCATCAACACCCCGGAACTCGCCGAGGAGTTGCTCGCCGACGGCGCCGCCGACATGGTCTCCATGGCGCGCCCGATGCTCGCCGACCCGGAGTTCGTGAACAAGGCCGCCGCCGAGCGCTCCGACACCATCAACACCTGCATCGGCTGCAACCAGGCCTGCCTCGACCACATCTTCAGCCTCCAGATCACCTCCTGCCTGGTGAACCCGCGCGCCTGCCACGAGACTGAGCTGGTGCTCTCGCCGACCCGGATCCGCAAGCGCGTCGCCGTCGTCGGCGCGGGCCCCGCCGGACTCGCCTGCGCCGTCAGCGCCGCCGAGCGCGGCCACGAGGTGACCCTGTTCGACGCCGCCGCCGAGATCGGCGGGCAGCTCAACGTCGCCCGCCAGGTCCCCGGCAAGGAGGAGTTCAACGAGACGCTGCGCTACTTTCGCACGCAGCTCGAACTGCACGGCGTGAACGTCAAGTTGGAGACCCGCGTCGCCGCGGGCGACCTCGACTCCTACGACGAGGTCGTCGTCGCCACCGGCGTCGCCCCGCGCACCCCCGCCATCGACGGCGTCGACCACCCGAAGGTCGTCGGCTACCTCGACGTCCTGCGCGGCGGCGCGCCCGTCGGCGACCGCGTCGCGATCATCGGCGCCGGTGGCATCGGCTTCGACGTCGCCGAGTACCTCACCGACGACGGCGAGAAGGCGAGCCTGGACCCGGCCACGTACTTCCGGCAGTGGGGCGTCGACATGGACTACGCCGACCGCGGCGGCCTCACCAAGCCCGAGCGTCCTGCCCCGCCCCGCCAGGTGCACCTCGTCCAGCGCAAGACCACCAAGGTCGGCGCGGGCCTCGGCAAGACGACCGGCTGGATCCACCGCACCGAACTGCGCCACCGCGGTGTCACCATGGTCGCGGGCGCCACGTACGACCTCATCGACGACGCGGGCCTGCACATCACCGTCGAGGGCGAGCAGTCCCTCATCCCCGTCGACACCGTCGTCCTGTGCGCGGGCCAGGAACCCCACCGCTCGCTGTACGACGACCTGGTGGCCGCCGGACGTACCCCGCACCTGATCGGCGGCGCCGACCTCGCGGCCGAGCTGGACGCCAAGCGCGCCATCAAGCAGGGCACCGAGGTCGCGGCGGCGCTGTAGGGCCCGCCCCAGAGACCGGGGAGTCACGTGACCGGGCCCGCCGGACACGTGACTCCCCTTCGCCCATGTCCACTCACGGGAACTCACCTACCCTTACGACATGTCACTCCCGCACGCGATCCTCACGGCGCTCCTGGAGAAGCCGTCGTCGGGCCTCGAGCTGACCCGCAGGTTCGACAGGTCCATCGGCTACTTCTGGTCGGCCACGCACCAGCAGATCTACCGGGAGCTCGGCAAACTCGAACGCGAGGGACTGATCCGCGCGCTGCCCACCGAGACACCCGCGCGCGGCCAGAAGAAGGAGTACGAGGTCCTGCCGCAGGGCCGCGCGGAACTGGCCCGCTGGACCGCCACCCCTCAGGATCCCAGGCCGCTGCGCGACCCGCTGCCGCTGCGCCTGCGCTCCGCCGCGGTGGTCGGCACGGAGGGCATCGCCGAGGACCTGAGCCGCCATCTCGCCCTGCACCGCGAGCAGTTGGCGACGTACCAGGACATCGAGAAGCGTGACTTCCCACCGGAGAAGAACAGCGAGGCCGACCGCCTTCAGCACGCGGTGCTGCGCGCGGGCATCGACCTCGAACGGTTCTGGGTGGACTGGCTGGAGCGGACCCTGACGGAGCTCGACTGAGCCTCAGCCCCGCTTCGTAGCCTTCCCCGTGGTCACCTTCCGCTCCGCCGAGAAGGCGCCCCACGTCCCGTCCGGCAACTGCGCGCGGAGCTTCACCCGGTGCTCCACGTGCGGCTTCTTGCCGATGTAGAAGCTGTACGTCGCCGAGTCGGCCGGCGCGTTCTCGCCCCACATCACCGTCGTCGCCTCCTGGCCGTCCAGGAACACCTGGTACGCAGGGACCTCGCCGCCGGTCCGCGGTGGCGTCCACGCCAGGTCGATGTAGTACGCGCCCTTCGCGCGCCGCGTCGACGCCTCGAACTCCGCAGGGGCGGTACCGGGCCCCTCCTCGCCCTTGCCGCGCGCGGTCGTCAGGCGCAGGGTCCCGCTCGCGGCCGAGGTGTTGTCGGCGGCGTCCCGGGCACGCACGCTGAACGCGTACGCGGTGCCCGGCCGCAGCCCGGTGACCAGCGCCCGCGTCTCCTTGCCGCCGACACTGTGGATCTTCGTGGCGCCCTGGTAGATGTCGTACGAGGCGACACCCCGGTCGTCCGTCGCCTTCCGCCACGCCAGCGACGCGGCACGGCTCCCGTCCGCCTCTCCGTGCAGCCCGGTCGGCCGGCTCGGCGCCGCGCGGTCCTCCTTGACGGCGGCCGGTGTGGTGACGGTGACGCGGGGGCTGGCGGGCCCGAGAGAGCCGTCCGTGCCGCGGGCCCGCACCGTGAACACGTAACGGGACGTGGGCGCGAGCCCGGTGACATCGACCATGTGCCGCTCCGCGGGCAGCCGCTTCACGCGCTTGCCGCCCCGATACACCACGTACTCGTCGACCTCCGCCGTGCTCGCGGGGCGGTTCCACATGACGTGCACGGAGGTGGCGCTTCCGGCCTGCGCGGTGACCCCGGCCGGCGCCGACAGGGCGGGCCCCTCGGCCTTCGCGCTGTCGGAGAGGAGGCCGCAGGAGGCGAGCGCGGGCACGAGTACGGCGGCGCAGGCCGTGCGGGCGAGCAGGGTGCGTGGGGGGAGGCGTCGCACGGAGGGCCTTCCGTTCGAGCGGATTGGTACAGACCTGTATGGCACGAGAGGAGGGCTTTCCTCAAGGGGTTCGCGCCAACAGGTCTGTACCAAAGGCTCGTTGGGGGAGGCGGTGGGAGGAGCTGGGGGGCGGTTCCTCGCCCCTTCAGTCCTTCCGGTACGTGTACGCCTCCGATGCCGCCGCGGCGACCGAGTCCAGGTCCGCTCCGGTGGAGGCGGTGACGACCGCGGCGATCGCGCCCTCCACGAAGGGGGCGTCCACCAGGCGCGTGCCGTCCGGGAGTTCGTCGCCCTCGGCCAGCAGCGCCTTCACCGTCAGCACGGCGCTGCCGAGGTCGACGAGGACCGCGACCCCCGCACCCCGGTCGACCTTTGCGGCGGCGGTGGAGATCAGCTCGGAGCTGGTGCCGAGGCCGCCGTCCTCCGTGCCGCCCGCCGCCGCGACGGGCGCGGTGTCGCCGCCCCCGGAGAGCCCGGCCGCGAGCCGCGCCACGGACTCGGCGACGTCCTTGCTGTGCGAGACCAGCACGATGCCGACGGGCTTGTCGGGGGCGCTCATGCGCCCGCCCCCGCCTCGGCGGTCGCCGTCTCGGCCAGCGCGGCGATCAGCAGCGCCGACGATGTGGCGCCCGGATCCTGGTGCCCGATGCTGCGCTCACCGAGGTAACTCGCCCGCCCCTTGCGGGCCTGCAGTGGTGTCGTGGCCTCGGCCCCGTGCTCGGCCGCGGACCGCGCCGCGAGGAAGTCCCCTTCGCCGAGCGCCTCCACCGCCGGGACGAGGGCGTCGAGCATGGTCTTGTCGCCGGGCGCGGCGCCGCCGAGCGCGGCGACGGCGTCGACCCCGGCCTTCAGTGCCTGCGCGAAGTCCGCCTCGCCGACCTCGGCCGCGTCGCCCAGCGCCTTGCCGGTGCGGCGCAGCAGCGTCCCGTACAGCGGACCCGAGGCGCCGCCCACCGTCGAGATCAACTGCCGTCCGGCCAGGGTCAGTACGGCCCCCGGAGTGTCCGGCGCGTCCTTGTCGAGGGTGGCGCGCACGGCGTTGAACCCGCGCTGCAGATTGCTGCCGTGGTCCGCGTCGCCGATCGGCGAGTCGAGGTCGGTGAGCCGGTCGGCCTCGCGGTCCACGGCCGCGGCGGCCAGTGTCAGCCAGCGCCGGAAGAAGTCGGCGTCGAGCACGTGATCTCCTTGCTGTTCAGGTTCGTTGATGCGACGAGGTACCAGGGCGTGGCCTGTGCATGCATGCGTTCAGCTACATGCCCCTGTCTACATGCCCCAGCGGAGCCCGGCCGTGCTGACCGGCGCGTCCCACAGGCGCAGCAGCTCCTCGTCGGCCTGGCAGATCGTGACGGAGGCGCCGGCCATGTCGAGCGAGGTGACGTAGTTCCCGACGAGCGTGCGGGCGACGGGTACGCCGCGCTCCTCCAGCACCCGCTGCACCTCGGCGTTGAATCCGTAGAGCTCGAGCAGCGGGGTGGCGCCCATCCCGTTGACCAGCACGAGCACGGGGCTGCTGGGGTTGAGGTCCTCCAGCACGACGTTCACGGAGTAGTCCGCGATCTCCCCGGACGTCATCATGGAACGCCGCTCCCGGCCCGGCTCGCCGTGGATCCCGATCCCCAACTCCAGCTCGCCGGACGGCAGATCAAAGGTGGGAGCCCCCTTGGACGGTGTGCTGCAGGCGCTCAGCGCGACACCAAAACTCCGCGCGTTCTCGTTGACCTGCCGGGCGATCGCCTCGACGCGCTCCAGCGGCTGCCCCTCCTCGGCGGCGGCTCCGGCGATCTTCTCCACGAACAGGGTCGCCCCGGTGCCGCGCCGCCCCGCGGTGTAGAGGGAGTCGGTGACGGCGACGTCGTCGTTGACCAGGACCTTGGCGACCTGGACGCCCTCGTCCTCGGCGAGCTCAGCGGCCATGTCGAAGTTCAGTACGTCACCCGTGTAGTTCTTCACGATGAACAACACGCCGGCGCCGCTGTCCACCGCGGCGGCGGCCCGCACCATCTGATCCGGCACGGGCGAGGTGAACACCTCACCGGGGCAGGCCGCGGCGAGCATCCCGGGGCCGACGAACCCGCCGTGCAGCGGCTCGTGCCCGGACCCGCCGCCCGACACCAACGCCACCTTCCCGGCCACCGGCGCGTCCCGGCGCACGATCACCCGGTTCTCGACGTCCACGTTCAGCTCGGGGTGGGCGGCGGCCATCCCCCGCAGAGCGTCGGCGACGACCGTCTCGGCTACGTTGATCAACATTTTCACTGGTACCTCCGGGTGGCGTTGGCAGGTAGCGCGCTGACCTGCGTCTTGCCTGGTCAGGTTGGGTATTGGCGGTTCTGGATCTTGGCGGTCCGTGGCGGTCGATGTCGAGGGTGGGCGGGGCTGATGCTGACTCAATGCTGACTTTGCTTACGGCTTGTCAGGTGCTCCTTGTCGAGGGTGCTGCTCCCTCGCCAGTATCGACGGAGAGGTCGTGTTGGGCACCTGTTGAGACCTGAACGATGAGACGTTGCGGGAGTGCGTGTGGCTGCGGGGGCGGTCTGAAGGTCGGCGGACTCGATGGGGTGGTGACAGGACGCGGCTTACGCCCCATCATGGGTGAGTCATGGGGGGTTCGGGGTTTCCGTATCGCTTGCGTCGGAGCGGCAGCGTGCCGCGTCCGGCGCCGATCACTGCCGCCCGGGCCGGGCTGTTCTCCGTGATGGGCACGTCGGTGACCTTCACTGTCCATCATCTTGCGTTCGACTCCAGCCCTTCATGGATCGTGCGATCCTTCGCCGCGCTCCTGCTGTTCGTCGTCGCTCTGCCTGGTGCGGGCCAAGACCGGTCGCTGCGCACGCAGTTGATGCTCGCCTTCGGGTGCCAGGCGATCGTGGGGTACTGGTTCGTGCGGGCGGACGGTGCCGTGAGCCTGCCCGTGCACGAAGCGTGGTCGGCATCGCTGCATGCGGGGTGGCTCGTGGCCATCGCCCATGTCGTGCTGACCGCGCTGGGCGCGGTACTGCTGCACGGAGTGGACGACTGCCGGCGCCGCATGCTCGTCGCCGCCGCCAGGCGACAGTGGGAAGCGCTGGGCTCGCTGCTGCGGCGCTTGTTCGCCCCCGTGTGCACACCGCTCGACCTTGACCTGCCGGGCGCGGTGTGGCGTGTGGTCCCTCGGCCGATGCGTGCTCCTCCGTCCGCTGCCTTCCTCGCCGACGTGGTCGTGCGGCGCGGTCCTCCCTCCTCTCCCTGTTCGCTCGCCGCCTGACCGATCCGGGTTCCGGCGGCGAGTGGACTTCGGCACGTCCTCAACGTCCATGCCGGGACGCGGATCGGCTCCACGTGAGCGCCGCGTCAGGGGGGAAACATGTCTCGCACGTCCCGCACGCCTCGCGTGCATCCCACATCTCGTACGGCGACGCGCCTTCCGGTCGTCGTGATCGGAGCAGGCCCGTACGGCCTGTCCACCGCCGCGCACCTGAAGGGGCGCGGCCTGAACGTCAGGGTCTTCGGCTCGCCGATGGCTGCCTGGGACCAGAACATGCCGGCAGGCATGCTGCTCAAGTCGCCGCCGAGCGCGTCGATGCTGTCCGCGCCCGAGCCCGGCTTCACGCTGGCGGACCACTGCCGTCAGGCGGGACGGCCGGTGCTGACCGGGCACGACACGGTGCCGGTCGAGCTGTTCGTCCGCTACGGGCGTTGGTTCGCCGAGCAGGTGGTGCCTGAAGTCGAGGACCTGCGGGTCCTTGAGGTGGCTCGGCAGTCCGACGGCTTCCGGGTCGCGCTGGACTCCGGGGAGGAGGTCCGGGCGGCGGCCGTGGTCGTGGCCAGCGGCATGGGCGGCTTCGCGTACGTCCCGGAGGTGCTGTCGCCCCTGATGGACGAGGGGCATGCCTCGCACGCCTCCCAGCATCCCGACCTCGGCAAGTTCGCCGGGCGGAACGTCGTCGTGGTGGGCGCCGGGCAGTCGGCACAGGAGAGCGCCGCGTTGCTGCACGAGGCCGGCGCCGAGGTCCGACTCCTCGCCCGTACGCGGAAGTTGGTCTTCGGGGCGGGCCCCACGCCCCCGCCGCATTGGCAGCCCGACACCCCGTTGGGCCGCTCCTGGGGCCTGTACGGCGTGGTGAATCACGCCGCCGTCTTCCGGTACTTGCCGCGTGAGGTGCGGCTCAAGCTGGTGCGGCGGGTGCTCGGCCCGTTCGGTTCGTGGTGGCTCAAGCCGCGCCTGGACGGGGTGGTGCCGGCACTGCTCGGGCAGCACCTGACGGGTGCACGTTCGGACGGCGACGGCGTGGAGCTGACCACCCGGGACGCACAGGGCCGTACGCACACGCTGCACACCGAGCACGTCCTGGCGGCCACCGGCTACCGGGTGCGCGTGGACGCCGTCGACTTCCTCGACCCGGACCTGCGGGCCCACCTCGTCCGCACCGCCGGCTACCCGCATCTGGATGCCGGCTTCCGGTCGTCCGTGCCGGGGCTGTACTTCACCGGGATCCAGGCGGTGGCGACGTTCGGGCCACTCATGCGGTTCACCTGCGGGACGGCCTTCGCCGCGCCCCGGATCGCGGCGGCTGTGGCGGCTCGTGACGGGGTGAAGCGATGACGGCGGCAGGCAAGGCCAGGTCTGCGGTGAAGTCCGGGGCGAAGCGGCTTGTGGAGCGTGCCGGGTTCCGCATCGTGCGCAGCACCCAGCCCAGCGGCGGGGTGGACGACTTCATCCCGTTCGAACCGACGATGCGGGCCGCACGGGCTGCCGGTCTCACGGTCGGCGACTACATCGACGAGGTCATGAACGGGACGCCCGGCGCCACCCGGTCCACCGTCGACGAACTGCGGACGCTTGGCGTCTTCGCCGGGGAACCGGACACGGTCCTCGAGATCGGTCCCGGGTCCGGGCGGTATCTGGCGAAGACGCTGCAGGAGTGCTCTCCGGAACGCTACGAGATCTACGAGACGGCGGAGCCCTGGGCCGACTACCTGGTGGACGAATTCGGCGTGGTCGCCCAACCGGTCACGGACTTCAGCCTCGCCGCGACACCCGACGACAGCGTCGACCTCGTCCAGGCCCACAAGGTCTTCAACACCCTGACCTTCCTCGGGACTTCTCGCTACTTCTTCGAGATGGCCCGGGTGACGAGGCCCGGGGGCCGGATCGTCTTCGACGTCATGACGGAGACCTGCCTGGACCCGACGACGATGCGTGTCTGGGCGACGAAGGGCGGCGCGGGGCACGACTCCTTCCCGGCAGCCATGCCCCGCCGGACGTGCGTGGACCTCTTCGCGGATCTCGGGTGCAGCCTGGAGGCGAGCTTCCTCGCGCCCATGGGCGTCGCCTCCACCGAGGTACTCGTCTTCGGAAAGGAGGCCTGACCCCCGGGCCGTTGGTGCGCGGCGGCCACGAGCGTGTCGTGGCCGCCGCCCTGCCCGGCTCCGTGGCCAGCGGCGTGCACGGGACCTCGCCTTGCGCGGCGGGCGGATGAATTGCAGGCGTACCGCGGCCGGTGGTTCGGCGATGCTGGGGCCGCCCGCCTCCACCCATGCGACAGGTCGTCGGTGGCGGCGTCGTCCAGGGCGAAGCCGACCCAGGTGGCGCGTCCGCCCGCACGGCGGCCCGCCGTGGAGGGCTCGCCCCCACGAACTGACCGGTCGGCGTCAGTGGTGGGCGTGCACGTGCAGCCCGTCCGGGACGAGTCGGTGACTGTGCCGCCAACCACCGCCCACAGCAAGGGCGTCCGCGAGGTGCGGGTGATCCAGTGCGAGCGAGACATGCTCGTGCTCGACGTGTGCGACCGCCTCCTCGCCCCGGGCCGGCCACAGCCGTACCGCCCCCACCGCCGCGACCAGCGCGATGAGGCCCAGCGCGCCCACCGCCCACCCGAGCCCGGCCGCCCCGCCCAGCCAACCTGCCAACGGGTACGTCAGCAGCCAGCACGAGTGCGACAGCGAGAACTGCGCCGCGAACGCCGCCGTACGCTCATCCTCGGGCGCCGCACGCCGGATCAACCGTCCCGTCGGCGTGAGCACCATCGAGCACGCGGCACCGAACGCCGCCCAGACCGCGAGCAGCGCGGGCCAGCGCCAACTCCCGTCCGTCCCGGCCGTGATGGCCCCGAGCCCGGCGAACACGACGACGAGCAGCAGCGCCCCGCCGAGCATCACGGTCCGATCCCGTACCCGGTCGAGCACGCGGGGCAACGCGAGCGCCACGGCCATGGACCCGCCGCCGTACATCCCCAGCGCGAGCGACACCGACCCGGCGGACAGGCCGAAGACACCTTGCACGTACACCACGGAGTTCACGGTGACCATGGCGCTCGCGGCGGCCACCGCCAGGTTCAGCGCCAACAGGGAACGCAGCTGCGGGAGTTGGAAGAAGAGTCGGCTGCCCGCTGTGGCCTTCGCGTAGACGGAACCGGTGCGCGGCCCGGTTGCGGCGGCCGGCTTCGGCAGCGCGACGGAGACGACCAGCGCGGCCGACGCGAGGAACCCGGCCATCGTGCCGGTGAACAGCCAGTTGTACGTCATCACGGTCAGGAGCAGCCCGGCGAGCGCCGGGCTGAACAGGCTCTCCAGGTCGTACGCGAGCCGGGACAGCGACAGCGCCTGCGTGTAGTCGCGCTCCTTCGGCAGCACGTCCGGGATGACCGCCTGGAACGCAGGGGTGAACGCCGCCGACGCCGACTGCAGCAGGAAGATCAGGACGTAGACCTGCCAGACCTGCCCGACGAACGGCAGGCACAGCGCGACCCCCGCCCGGACCAGATCGGAACCCACCATCAGCGTGCGCCGCGGCAGCCGGTCCGCGAACGCGCCGATCGCCGGGGCGATGAGCACATACGCCACCATCTTGATCGCCAGCGCGGTGCCGAGTACCTCACCGGCGCTGTCACCCGCGATGTCGTACGCGAGCAGGCTCAGCGCCACCGTCGCCAGGCCGGTGCCGGTGAGGGCGACGACCTGGGCGGTGAACAGGTGCCGGTAGGTGGGATTGCGCAGGACGGACAGCATGCGGCGGTCTCCGGTTCGGTGTCGACTGCACCGCCACTGTATGCAACATGTGCGCATCTGCGCACCTAAAGGTTCGAAGGAATCCATCGGGCGGATGTCGGCTCTAGGCTGGGCGCATGCCCCAACGCGAGCCCGCCCCAACTGCACCCCGTGCGCATCTGCGCGAACCCGACACCGCACGTCTTGCGGAGGCGACCCGGGTGTTCGCGTTGCTCTCGGACACGACGCGGCTGCATGTGCTCTGGCTGCTCGCGCTGGAGGAGGGGGAGGCGGACGTCGGCTCGCTGGCCGAGCGCTGCGCCGCCTCCCGCACGGCGGTCAGCCAGCACCTGGCGAAGCTCCGGCTGGCCGGACTCGTGGAGACGCGTCGCGAGGGGCGCCACATCTACTACCGCCTGGCCGACGGCCACTTGAGGCGCCTGGTCGTGGAGGCGCTCAGTCACGCCGATCACCGGGTGAGCGGGCAGGCCCTGCACGACTGAACCCCGTTCAGCGGACGGCGCGCAGCCACTCGCCAACAGGACGGCGAGCGCGTCGAGGGGGGTTTGCTCGCTACTCCGTGGCGGTCGCCGTGAACTCGCGGGCCGGTGCGTCGTGCAGGCCCAGGCGAAGGTGCTCCACGTGGTGGAGGGCCTGGTCGAGAAGTTCGGCGACGTGGTTGTCGTGGAGCGAGTAGACGATGGAGCGGCCCTGGCGCTCGCCGGTGACCAGTCCGAGGTTGCGCAGCAGTCGGAGCTGGTGGGAGCAGGCGGAGGCTTCCATCCCGACGGCTTCGGCGAGGTCGCCGACCGGGGACGGGCCCTCTCGGAGGTGGGCCAGGATGTACAGCCGGGACGGGGTGGCCAGGGCCTGGAGTGTGGCGGCGACGTCTGCCGAGCCGACCGCGTCCAGGCGCTCGCGCGTGGTGGCGCTGCTGGTGGTGGCGCTTCCGTGGCCCATGGCGCAAGCGTAACGCATACACATGAAGACGTGTTCAGGTGTTCCTGTACGGTGGAAGTGTTGTTGCTTCCGCCCGTTGAAGGGGCTCCTGTCATGTCTTCTGTCCTGGACCGGCGGCCCGCGCCGCCCGCCGCCGGGCCGCGCCCGGCTCCGCCGCGGCGTCGGACGCGGGTCCTCGCGCTGGCGGAGGCCCGCTGGGCGCTCGTCTCTCTGGTGCTGTTCGTTCTCGCGCTGCCCGTGTATCTCCTGGACGGTCCGGTGTGGCTGTGGGGCGTGTTGTTCGCCGCCACCTACGTCACGGGCGGTTGGGAGCCGGGGTGGGAGGGCCTGAAGGCCCTGAAGGAAAAGACCTTGGACGTGGACCTGCTCATGGTCGTCGCGGCGCTCGGCGCCGCCGCCATCGGGCAGGTCCTCGACGGTGCGCTGCTCATCGTCATCTTCGCCACCTCCGGCGCCCTGGAGGCGGTCGCCACCGCCCGCACCGCCGACTCCGTACGCGGCCTGCTCGACCTCGCCCCGACGACGGCGACCCGGCTGCTGCCGGACGGCACCGAGGAGACCGTGGACACCACCGACCTCGAGGTCGGAGACACCGTCCTGGTCCGCCCGGGCGAGCGGGTCGGCGCCGACGGACAGGTGCTCGACGGCGCGAGCGACGTCGACCAGGCCACCATCACCGGCGAGCCCCTGCCGGTCGCCAAGCAGGCGGGCGACGAGGTGTTCGCGGGCACCGTCAACGGCACAGGCGCCCTGCGCGTACGCGTCGAGCGCGACCCCTCAGACTCCGTGATCGCACGCATCGTGAAGATGGTCGAGGAAGCGTCCGAGACCAAGGCCCCCACCCAGCTGTTCATCGAGAAGATCGAACAGCGCTACTCGATCGGCATGGTCGTCGCGACCCTCGCCGTGTTCGCGATCCCGCTCGCCTTCGGCGACCCGCTCTCCGCGGCGCTGCTGCGGGCCATGACGTTCATGATCGTCGCCTCGCCGTGCGCGGTGGTGCTCTCCACCATGCCGCCGCTGCTGTCCGCGATCGCCAACGCCGGTCGCCGCGGCGTGCTCGCCAAGTCCGCCGTGGTCATGGAGCGCCTCGGACAGATCGACGCCGTCGCCCTGGACAAGACCGGCACGCTCACCGAGGGCACGCCCCGCGTCACCGAACTGCGGTCACTGACCGGCGACTTGGACGACACCGGCCTCCTTGCGCTCGCGGCATCCGCCGAGCGTCCCAGCGAACACCCCCTCGCCCGCGCGGTGGTCGCCGCCGCACGCGAGAAAAACGTGCCCGTCTCCGAGGCGGACGACTTCACCTCGACTCCGGGGCGGGGCGTCACCGCCACGGTGGACGGCCGCCTCGTCGCGGTCGGCTCGCCCTCCCGCCTGCTCGGCGACGCCGCCCAGGCCGCGCACCGGAAGGTGGTGGCAGAGGTCGAGGAGGCCGGCCGGACCGCCGTGGTGGTCCTGCGGGACGGGGAACCGGTGGGTGTGCTGGGGATCTCGGACCGGCTGCGCCCGGACGCGGCGGCCACCGTCGCCGCGCTCACCACGCTGACCGGCCGGACCCCGGTGCTGCTGACCGGCGACAACGAGCGCGCCGCCCGGCACCTGGCCGACGAGGTCGGCATCACCGAGGTCCGTGCCGGGCTGCTGCCGCAGGACAAGGTGGCCGCGGTCAGGGAGTGGGAGGCCGAGGGCCGTCGCGTCCTGGTCGTCGGCGACGGCGTCAACGACGCTCCCGCGCTGGCCGCCGCACACTCCGGCATCGCCATGGGCAAGGCCGGCTCCGACCTCGCCCTGGAAACCGCCGACGCCGTCGTCGTACGCGACGAACTGGCCACCATCCCCTCGATCGTGCAACTCTCGCGCACCGCACGCCGCCTGGTCGTCCAGAACCTGGTCATCGCAGGCGCGTTCATCACCGTCCTGGTCGCCTGGGACCTGATCGGCACCCTGCCGCTGCCCCTCGGTGTCGCCGGGCACGAGGGCTCCACCGTCATCGTCGGCCTCAACGGTCTGCGTCTGCTGCGCGAGGCCGCCTGGCCCCGACCCACCAAGGACACCGTGTGAGCAAACGCAGCCGCCGTGCCGCCCCCGCCCCGGGTGCGGCACGGCCCACCGTGACCGTCTGCCGCGGCTGCTGCTGCGGTACCCCGAAGGTCCCCGGCCTGGACCACGCGGCCCAACTCCGCGCCCTGCGCCAGGGCCTCGCGGGCACGGCGACCGTACGCGTCACCGACTGCCTCGACGCCTGCGAGCGCGCGAACGTCATCGTCGTGCAGCCCTCCGGTGAGGGCCGCAGGAGTGGTGGCCGTCCCGTGTGGCTCGGCCTCGTCAACGACCCCGACGCCGTCGCCGACATCACCGCCTGGGTCGAGAACGGCGGACCGGGAGTCAGTGACCCGCCCGGCATCCTCGATCTCTACGCCTTCCGGCCCTCCCGCCGGATCCAGGCGGAACTCCACGACACGTAGAAGACGGGGAGACGTAGGAGGCGTAGGAGACGCGGCCGGGCCCGGACGGCAACTACTGTGGGCGAGCGACGAGCCGCTCACCATCCAGCGGATCAGCGACACCCTGAACGCGGAGCGCCCGCTGGCGTACACGACGGTCATGACCGTCACCGAGCGGCTGCGCACGAAGGGCTGGCTGGAGCGGGCCAAGGAGGGCAGGTCCTACCGGTACAGCGCGCTGCGCAGCGCCGAGGACTACTCGGCCGAGCTGATGGAGCAGGCCCTCGACTCCTCCGCGGACCGGGCCGGCGCCCTGCTGCGGTTCGCCGGCCGGCTGGATCCCGAGGAGGTCGCCGCCCTCCGCGCGGCCCTCGACGGCGCGACGGGAGAGGACGAGGGTGGCGGGCGCACATGAGCCCGTCCCTCATGGTGATCGCCGCACTGCTGGCCCAGGCCGTGCTGCTCGGTGGGCCGGCCGCTCGCCTCCTCGTGCGCGTCCGCTTCGTCGTCCGGCACCCACGGGCCGCACTGCGCCTGTGGCACGCCTGCGCACTCGGTGTCCTCGCGTCGCTGGTCACGGCACTGGTACTGACCGCCCATGACCTGTGGGAACACGCCATGGTGTGGCTCTTCCACGCGGACCTGCCGATGATCCACGTCGCGTACGGCGGGGCCTGGCAGGCCGAAGGCATCGCGGAGGCAGGCCTGTTGGCCCTGCTGCTCGGTGCGGTGGGACTGTCGGCGATCACCCTGCACCGCGCACTGCGTCTGCGCCGCGAGCGGGAGCGCCATCGCCTCACTGCCGACACGCTCGCCCTGCGTACGGACCACCAGCGCGACACGGACACCCGCCTCCGTGTGCTGTCGGATGCGACCCCCACCGCCTTCTGCATCCCCGGCCTGCGCGGCCGCGCCCGCATCGTCGTCACCACGGCAGCGCGCGACCTGCTGAGCACCGCCGAATTGGCCGCGACCGTCGAGCACGAGCGGGCGCACCTGAGCCTGCGCCATCACCGGGCGATCCTCGCGGCCGACGTCTGCACCACCGCCCTCGGCCGACTTGGTCTCCTTCGCCCGTACGCCGAAGAGGCGCGCCGCCTCGCCGAGTTGGCGGCCGACGACGAGGCAGCTCAGGGCCACGGCCGACGGACGGTGGCGTCCGCGCTCCTGGAAATGGCCGCCGCGCCCACCGCCACTGGGAAGCCGCCCGGCCTGCTCGCCATGAACGGCGCCGCCCACATCACGGAGCGCGTCCGGAGGCTGATCGCCCCTGCACCCGCGCGCGCCCACGGGCTGTTCTATCGCGCGGCGGCCCTCACCTTGGTGGCCGCCGCGATCGCGGCGCCGGTCGCTCTCGCTCTGACGCCCGCCGTACTCCTCGCCGACACCGCGCATCTCGGCGCGGCCGGAAGGTGAGGCGGTCGCCTCGGATCGCGGCTCGTTGTCATACCCCCCTGTGAGACTGGCGCGATGACCATGAGCGACGACACGGTGACCTTCCAGCAGTACGTCCGGCCCCAAGAAGTCTCAAGCGCCGTACGTGGCACGTTGGTTGACTGCTGGATCGAGGTGAGCGATGCGGGCGGGGCCGCGGGATTCCCGTTTCCGCCGGTGGATCGCGGTGAAGTGACCGCCGCTGCCGACCGGATCATCGAGGGGCTGTCCCCGGAGCGCAGCAGACTGCTCGTGGCGTGCGGGCGTGATGGCGACCTGGTGGGCTGGCTGAACGTACGGCGTGATCCGCATGCGCTGGTCAGCCATTGGGGGACCCTGCACCACGTACAGACCCGAACTCGCCTGCGGGGGCGCGGAATCGGAGCGGCACTCATGCGGCAGGTGCGCGCGATCGCACGTGATGAGATGGGTCTTGAGCAGCTGCACCTCGCCGCTCGCGGAGGTGTCGGCCTCGAGGACTTCTACGGGCGTCTCGGCTGGAAGGAGATCGGCCGCTGGCCGGGCGCGCTGCGACTGGCGGCGGGCGATGACCGTGACGAGATCCTGATGCATCTCGCGCCGCTGTAGCTTCGCGACACGGTGTCACCGCACAGGCCCCGTACGGACGAGCCGTACGGGGCCTGTCGAGCGCGCTGTTACGGCTTACGGCTTACGACTGGGCGCTGCTGCTGCGGCGGCGTACGAGATACGCGGCGCCCCCGGCGACGACGACCACGGCGGCGCCGATGCCGATCCAGGCGCCGGCGCCGAGCCCGCCCTCGTCGCTCTTGTCCTGGTCCGCGGAGGCGGCCGGGGAGGACGACGGTTCATCGGCAGCCTCGCTCACGGATGCCGACGGCGACGCCGAATCCGACGGCGACTCCGAAGGGCTGATGGGCTTGGCGTCCGGTGCCGCGGCCTTCAGCTTCAGGACCGGCGCCTCGTTTCCGTGGCCGCCGCCGCTGGCCTCGCCCAGCTCGATCCACCGGTCGACGCGCTTGTCGCTGTAGGTCTGCAACGTCTTGAACGCCAGCTCCTTCGCTTCGGGCAACTGCCGTACGACGACGGAGTACTCGGCGTTCTCGCCGACCTTCACGGCCGGCCCCTTGACGGTGTAGCCGTCGTCGTTCGCGGTGAACTTCCAGCCCTTGGGGCCTTCGTCGTACGTGACGTCGCCGGGCGCGATGCCCTCGGGCAGAACGACGCGCAGCTCGGTGATGCCGGCGGTGCCGGACTCCGACTCGGCGTCGAATTCGAGCGTGACGTTCTCGGCGAGGGCCTGCGCGTTCTCCGATTCGACCTCTACGTGGGCGGAGGCCGGACCGGCGGCGAACAGGACGGCGCCTGTTGCGACGGCGCCGGCGAGGGCAAGGGTGCGGGTGTGCCTGCGGGCACGGGTGATGCGGGACATGGTGTCTCCGGGTGTGAGGGAGCGCGGGACGGCGCCCCTTCAAGTTCAAGGGCGAACTGCCGTCCCGGCAGGGGGAAGTGACTCAGCTCGCGAGAAACACACCCGGCGACGGAGGTCCCCGCCGCACCACCACATCCGCGAGTACGGGCCTGCACGGCGGCGGCCGCGCGGCACACACCGGTACCGGGACGCTCGGCTTGAGCCGCCACCTCGCCGTCACCACACCGGCCAACAGCGCCCAGGGCGCGTCGATGCGCGCCCGTACCGCGTCCGTCGCCGTGTCGAAGCCGCGAGCCAGCGTCCAGCAGGCCGCGTCCGCACGCTGCATCAACACCGCCACGGCGACGGCGGCCAGCGTGTGCGCGACGGTCATGCCGATCGACGCCCCGAACGGGCCGTCGCCACCGGCGAGGTGTTCGTGCCAGGTGGCGTGGGCGCCATGAGTGTGATGCGAGCCCATCGGATGCGCGGCTGCCGCCGGTGTGTGCGGCGCGGACACGGTGAGCCACACGTGCAGCCCGACCTGCGCAATGGCGACGAAGGCCAGTACACGCGGCAAGGACCGAGCCCGTCGAGCCCCGACCAGACCCAGCAGAGCGACGGCGAACAGGACGACGGCCGCGACTCCGCCCTGCAGCCACGGCACCGGCCCTTCGGCCATCAGGTGGTGGGCGCTCACCCCGAGCACCGTGCTCACGACGGCGAACACCGCGGCCCGGGGGAGGGGCGGCGGTGCCAGACGAGTCGATGAGGCGTCGGTCCGGAGCATGACCCGCCCATCATCGTGCACAGGACCACGCGCAGACAGGCGGCCCCGGAAATCACGCGTTGACCGCCGCGCCATCAGTCGCCGCATCGACGCGCTCTCAGACCGAAACTGCCGTATTCGTACCGCAGTTCCCCTTCTATGCGTCATCATCGGTCGGACATGTCTGCCTTCATCGCACCCGGACGCAGCGCGCACGGCACCGCCGCCCGCGCCCTCGGCCATGGCGTGGCGGCAGTAGGACTCGCGGCGGGCCTGCACCACGCGACGACGGACGCCACCTTGTCCTGGCCCGCGCTTCTGGCGGCGGTCGCGGTGCTGGCCGCCTGCGCCTACCCGGTCCTGCGCGCCGAGGCGCCGCACCCGCGCCTGGGAGCCCTCGCCCTGGCAGCCGTACAAGCGCTGCTGCCGACCTACCTTGAGTGGACCGGCCGCGAGATCCCGACCGCGGCGCTCGACGACCACCTGCGCCTGCCGCCGTCCTGGCACCACAACACCGTCGCGATGGCCGCGCTCAACATCCTCGTGGGCCTCGCTCTGACGTGCTTCTTCCGCAGCGCCTCGGACCTGCCCACCCGCCTCGCGTACGCCATAGCCGCGCACACGCGCTGCTGGTGGACCAGCCTGCTCTACGCGTTCGGCCTGGTCCTGCGCCTCACCGGAACGCCGGCCCCGCAGCCTCCCAGGCCACCGCTGCCGACCGTGGCCCTCCCACGCCCGCGCGCGCTCACCGCCCTGCTGCACCGCGCACAGCCCTGCGCGCCGTAACGACCACGGCACTCCGCCACCACACGCATCTCGTCTCACGGCACCCGCGTCACGCGCCTCACGCGTGAACGACGGCTGCCTTCCTCTGTGGCGCCCGGCGTCACACAGACATCGACACGGAGTGTCCCCATGCCCGCTGCGCTTGCCCGCGCGCTGTCCGTGCGCGCCGACGTGACGCACCGATCAGACGACAAGTACGTCCCTCAACAGCCCTCCGAAGACGGCGGGTTCCTGGATTTCATGACCTCGATCGAGGTGATCGCCGCCGTCGTCGTCGGACTGATCGCCTTGACCTTGCTGATCGTCCAGCTGGTGGCGAACCACCGGGGGAGGAGGGAGGAAGCGAGGCGACAGAAGACGGAGAGCTGACCCGCATTCCGGTCGTCCGGCATGGCATACCGTCGCAGGACCGGCCTATGGCGTGGTCGGCCGGCTCACCGGCCGGGGCCCCTTTCTGCGGGCCGCCGCTCCGGTGCCTCTCCGCCTACCCGAGTTCACCGAGACGGAGGGCGTCCTCGATCTCGGCGAGCTTCGCGGAGGACAGGACGCCCGCCCGCTCGATCAGGTCGTCCTGGGAAACGGTGGTCAGCCACGTGCAGGGGGTAAAGCCCGGGCGCGGGAACGCGACCCGCAGCACGCCTTCAAAGGGCAGTCCTTCCATGGCACCTACGTGCACTTCGACGCCCAGACCCTTGATGTCGACGCCCGCAGGAGGGACGACCTGCATCACCCGGATCCCGGACGCGTCGTCTGCCGCCAGCAGTACGACCAGCCGCCGCTCGTCGAACTCCACCCACCAGACTTCGCCACGTTGCACATGTCCTCCTGACTCAGGACGGCAGGCGGAACTGCGCGCCCCTGACGCGTTGTGGAGACGGTGGCCACAGGTCACACCATAGAACCTAGCCGTTGGCGGGACGCGTTCGAGAATTTGGTCGCCAAAGTGCACAGCTCCCGGAGCGGTAAACGTTGAAGCAACTTGCGCCATGCGCACGCCGTTTGGCGAGGGTGTTGACTTGTCATGTGGCCTTCGGGAGCCTGTGACGGCGTACTTCCAACGATGTAATGCATGCATTCACGACGCTGGAGGAAGAGTCCATGAAGCGCTTTAGACGCTCCGTCCGTTTCGGTGCTCTCGCGCTGGTGGGGGCACTTGCCCTGCCGCTGTCGTGGTCGGGCGCGGCGCAGGGAGCGCCTGCCGGTCCTGATCCCGCTTCCGTGCGAGCGGACGCGGACGGGGCGCGGGGTGCGACGGGCCTCAAGGGGGCGGATCCCAGTGTGCTGCGCGTCGGCGACACCTACATCGCCGTCAAGTCGGCCGATGGCGGCATCCTCGTACGGCAGGCGACGTCACTGGACGGGCTCGCGTCCGCGCCCGCGAAGAAGGTGTGGTCGGACACCGGCGATCTGGGAGAGGTGTGGGCGCCGGAAGTCGTCCGGGACGGCGGGCGTTACTACATCTACTTCTCCGCAGGTCGCAGCGCCGCTCACCGCATGTACGTCATCAGCTCCGCGAGCCCCGACAGCGGCTACACGGCGGAGAAGAAGCTGGCGTTGCCGGACGACAAGTGGGCCATCGACGGAACCCTGTTCACCTTCCAGGGGCAGCGCTGGTTCGTCTGGTCGGGCTGGGCCGGTGACACCAACGTCGAGCAGAACCTCTACATCGCCCGCATGAGCGACCCGACCACGCCGACCGGGAAGCGGTCCGTCATCTCGCAGCCGCGGGAGAGCTGGGAGCGGGTGGTCGGCAACCCGTACATCAACGAGGCCCCCGAGGCCATCAAGGACCCGAACGGGCAGCTGCACATCGTCTACTCCGCCAACGGCAGCTGGAGCAGCCAGTACTGCCTGGCCGATCTGCGGCTGCGGGCCGGCGGGGACCCCACGTACGTATGGGACTGGTACAAGTCGAACGGCTGCCTGTTCGGCTCGCACCGCGAGACGATGATGACCGGCTGGGATCCGACGCTGCACGTCGACGGCCCGGGCCATCACACCTTCGCCCTGCGGGACGGTGACATCAACACCAGTCCGCCGGCCGGGAACAAGGTCCCCTTCATGTTCCACGCCGTGGCGAAGGGGACGCCGTACGCCTGGGAGAACCGCTACTGGTACTCGGGTTCGTTCGTCTGGTGGGGCGACACCACCTACCGGCGGGCCAATGTCCCCGGCGCCGAGACCAACACCGGGTGGAGCCTCAAGTTCTTCGAGTGACGTCGAAGGGTCGTGTCAGGCGGCGTCCGCCGGCCAGTCCAGGAGGCGGGCGCCGATCACCGCGGTCTGCAACGTGTAGCGGTCGGCCGGGACCGCCGGGTCGATGCCGGTGAGCTGGTGGATACGGGCGAGGCGATACGTGAACGCCCGTACGCTGAGCGACAGTTGGCGGGCAGCCTCGGCCGACACGCAGCCGGCGTCGAAGTACGCCATGAGCGTGTCGACCAGCGGCTGGGCGCCGCCCCGTGCCTGGTGCAGCGGCCCCAGCGTGTGGTGGACCAGGTCCGTCATGGCCTGCCGGTCGCGGGTGAGGACGGGGTAGACGAGGAGGTCGGCCGAGCGGAGCACCGGGGTGTCGAGGCCGAGGCGGGTGGCCAGGTCCAGTGCGCTCAGCGCCTCCTCGTAGGACTGGACGACGCCGCCCGGGCCCGACTGCGGGCGGCCGATGGCGACTTGGCTTCCGTCGACGGCGGCGTAGGCCTGCTTGGCGAAGTAGGTGAGGACCTCGGTCTGGTCGCCGGGGGCGATGCAGACGAGCCGCCCTTCCTTGGTGGTCAGCAGGATGTTCCGGTTGCCGAAGCGGGCGATCACCGCGCGTTCGATCTCGCGCGCGACCGTGTCGCCCTCCTCGTACGCGCCGTCGCCGCGGGCCACCGCTATCGCGTGCTCGCCGGACAGCCGCAGCCCGAAACGCTCGGCGCGCTCGGCGAGTTTGCCCAGGTCGCTGCGGCCGTAGAGCAGGTCGTCGATGAACTCGCGGCGGGCCGCCTCCTCCCGGCGCATGGTCTGCCGCTGCGCGCGCTCGTAGCCCTCGGCGAACGCGTCGATGGCCTGGGCGCTTGCTGTCACGACGGCGTCGACCGTCACCCTGGTGCCTATGTTGCCGGTGTGCGTCTGTCCGAGGTGGGCGGCGACCAGGGCCCGCAGCCCGAGACCGGCCTCCGCGGCGCGCTCGCCCAGTGCGCGGCGCGCGTCGAGTTCGTCCCGGGTCAGCCGGCGTCCGGTGGCGGAGGCGTCGGCCACCGCCCGGACATACCCGTCCAGATACTCGTCGGGAACGTCCTGCTGCGACGCCATGCCCACCCCCATGTGTGATGCCGAGTGCTCCCTGTTCCTCCGCATTCTTAACGGATGAGCAAGCAGGCATCAAAATCGCGTAAAGATTGCCGGAAACCGGCAGTTACGTGAAGTGGTTGCCCATGACAACATCCGTGGCAGGCAAGCGGAACAGGGGCTGACGAGGGGGCGAGTGACATGACGTGGTTTCTCGGCCTCGGCATCGCGGGAGTGGTGCTGCTCGTACTGTCCCTGGTGCTGGACGGGGTCCTGGAGGGGCTGTTCGACGGCGTCGGGGCCCTGGACGGGCTCTTCGACGGACTGCTGTCGCTGCCCGTGATCGCCGGCTTCGTGTCGATGCTCGGGTTCGGCGGCGCGATCGTCCTCGGCACCACCGACCTCGGTGCCGGTCCCGCCACCGCCGTCGGTGTCGTCGCGGGGGGCGGCGCCGGCTGGCTGACGTGGAAACTGACCCGCGCGCTGATGCGGGACCAGACCGCGGTGACACCCCGCGGCGACGACCTCGTCGGCAGCGCGGGCACCGTGGTCACCGCCATCCCGGTCGACGGGTACGGCGAGGTGCTGCTCCAACTCGCGGGCCAGCCGACGAAGTTCTCGGCGAAGAGCGCGATCGCGGTCGCCCGCGGTGCCGAGGTGTGGGTGGCGGACATCCTGTCGCCGACCTCGGTCGAGGTCCGCGCGGTCGACCGCTGACCACCGGCCGTTGACCACGGCCCGCTGATCGTACGAACCATCACCAACCGACTGCCGTCTCCCGGGAGGCGAGGGGGCAGAGGGGGAAACCATCATGAGCCCTGTGACCATCGCCGTGGCCGGAGTCGTCGTACTCCTGGTCCTGCTGGCGCTCGTCGTCATCACCCGCTACAAGGTCGCCGGTCCCAGCGAGGCGTTCATCGTCACCGGGCGGCGCGGCAAGAAGTCCACCGATCCGGAGACGGGTCACGTCATCACCGACAACAGCGGCCAGAAGGTCGTGGTCGGCGGCGGTGTCTTCGTCGTCCCGTTCGTGCAGCAGAAGTTCACGCTCGAACTGTCCTCGCGGCACATCCCCGTAGCGGTGCGCGGCGCGGTCACCCTGCGCGGGGTGAAGGCGAACCTCGAAGGCGTCGCGATCGTCAAGGTCGGCGGCACCGAGGACTCGATCCGCGCCGCCGCCCAGCGCTTCCTGATGCAGCAGGACGGCATCGTCGGCTTCACGCAGGAAGTGCTGTCCGGCGCGCTGCGTTCCATCGTCGGGCGGATGTCGGTCGAGGATGTCATCCGCGACCGCGCCGCGTTCGCGGGGCAGGTCGCCGAGGAGGCGGAGGCGTCGCTGTCCGGGCAGGGCCTGGTCCTGGACGCGTTCCAGATCCAGGACATCACCACCGAGGGCTCCTACTTGGAGGACCTGGGCCGGCCGGAGGCCGCCCGTGCCAAGCAGGAGGCCGACATCGCCGAGGCCGTCGCGCGCCGCGCATCCGAGCAGGCGCGGCTGAAGGCCGAGGAGGAGATCGCGATCGCGCAGCGCACGTTCGCGCTGAAGCAGGCCGAGATCAAGGCGGAGACCGACCGGGCCGCCGCGCAGGCGAACGCCGCGGGCCCGCTCGCCGACGCGGCCCGGCAGCAGGAGGTGCTGACCGAGCAGGAGAAGGTCGCCCAGCGTCAAGCCGCCCTGACCGACCGGGAGTTGGACACGAAGGTCCGCAAGCCGGCCGACGCCGCCCGCTACCAGGCCGAGCAGGAGGCCGAGGCCCGCCGGATCGGCTTGGTCAAGCAGGCCGAGGCGGACGCCCAGCGGGCCCGCCTGACCGGTGAGGGCGAGAAGGCGCACCGTGCCGCGCTCGCGGACGCGGTTCGTCTGGAGGGTGAGTCGGAGGCTGCGGCGATCGGTGCGAAGGGTGCCGCCGAGGCCGAGGCCATGCAGAAGAAGGCCGACGCGTTCGCGCAGTACGGCGACGCGGCCGTGCTGCAGATGCTGGTCGAGGTGCTGCCGCAGGTCGTCGCGAAGGCGTCCGAACCGCTGGCCGCCGTCGACAAGATGACGGTGATCTCCACGGACGGGGCGAGCCAGCTGTCCCGTACGGTCGCCGACAACGTCGCCCAGGGCCTCGAACTCCTCAACTCCACCACCGGCGTGGACCTCGCCGCGCTGCTGAAGAACATCACCGGCACGAAGGGCGCGGCGGTGCCCGCCCCGAAGCAGGCCGAACCGGCCGGTGCGGAATCGGTGAACGGCCACATCGAGATCACGGACTGACCGGTCCGAGCGGTCCGAGCGGTCCGAGCGGTACGGGCGGTGCACCCGCGACTTAACGTTCGTTAGACACGATGCGCGATGCACGCCGTTCACGGGCGACGGGAGCCGGAAGCAGGACAACAGCCGGCACCCGTCGCCCGACTTCCACTGCGGGCTCGGCGCCGAGGACGCGCGGCGCTACGATGACGGCTCCGTCGCCGGTTGTACGAATGTTCAGTTGCGGGACGGACCGGGCGGCCCAGCAGATCGGAGCATCGTGTCCACTCGACCCGCAGGTCACAAGGCCATCATCGAGGCCGCCCGCGAAGAGTTCTCCGAGCAGGGCTACGGGGCCACCTCGATCCGCGACATCGCCAAGCGCGCAGGGGTCAGCCTGTCCGCGCTGTACTACTACTACAAGGGCAAGCAGGACCTGCTCGTCGCGATCCTCGAAGAGGGCCTCGACGCCTACTTCGGCGCCTGCGGCACCGCCCTCGAAGAGGCCGGCGACGACCCCGCGGAGCAGCTGGAGGCCCTGGTCACCGCGACGGTGCAGTTCCGCATCGAGCACCCGGTCAAGAGCAGCATCGTGCTGACCGAGGGCCGCAGCCTGGAACCCGAACACCTCGCCCGCTACCGCAAGAACGAGGAACGCGGCACGCAACAGTTCCGCGAGGTCATCGAACGCGGCGTCGCCGACGGCGTGTTCCTGACCCCCCACCCGGACGACGCCCGCCGCGCGGTGATCGCCATGTGCAACGCCATCGCCCAGTGGTACCGCACCGACGGCGAGGTGACCCCCGACGAACTCGTCGAGCGGTACGTGTCGTTGGCGCTGACGGTGGTGGAGTACCGACCGCGATCGGTGCGGCGGGCGGCCCGCGGGTAGTACCTACCGCAGGGCCGCTGTTACGAGCCCTTCCAAGGCCTCGCGCGGTACCTCGCCGCCGCTCACGAGGCGGTCGAAGATCAGGCCGTCGATGCAGGACAGCAGCGTGTGCGTGCGGGTCTCGGCGTCTGGGACGCCGTGTTCGGCGAGGAATGTGCGGACCGCTTCGCGGCCGGCGTTCTCGCGGGGGACGAGGATCTCCCGCAGTTCCGGGTCGCGGACGCTCTCGACGGCGCAGGCGTAGCGGGCCAGCGAGCGGCGGCGGCCCTCGCCGGTGAGGCGTTGGCGGGCCAGGAGTGTCATGCCGTTCACGACGTCTTCGGCGGTATGCAGTGGGGCGAGCCGTTCGGCCGTCGACTGGAGTTCCTCCTGGTCGAGTTGGACGAGGCGGGTCACGAGGCCGGTCAGGAGGGCGGCGCGGGTGCGGAAGTACGCCGACGTGGTGCCCGTCGGCAGGGCCGCTCGGCGGTCCACCGCGCGGTGGGTGAGGCCGCGGATCCCTTCGTCGGCGAGTACGTTGAGTGCCGTGTCTGCGAGGAGGGTGCGGCGGGCCGTGCCTTCGGTGGTGTGTTCATTCGTGCGTCCGCCCCTGCGTCGGGCCGGTGTCTTGCCCGGTGGCGTTTCCATGTCTCCTTTCTACACCTGTAGAGGGGCGGGTAGGGTTCGGCTTCTACAGGTGTAGAAGATGGGTGGGCGGAGGGGCTCAGTATGGGGAAGCGTGCGGTCGTCGTCGGGGGCGGTATCGGCGGGCTTGCTGCCGCGATCGGGCTGCGTCGCGTCGGCTGGGAGGTGGCGGTCGTCGAGCGGGCGGCGGAGCTCGACGACGTGGGTGCCGGCATCTCGTTGGCCGCCAACGGGCTCCGGGCGCTGGACGAACTCGGCGTGGGGGAGGCGGTGCGGGCGGCCTCGCGGGGGCAGTACACCGGCGGCACCCGCACGCCGGACGGCCGCTGGCTCGCCCGGATGGACGGAGTCGCGCTGGAGAAGGCGGTCGGCACACCCATCATGGGGATCCCGCGTGCCACCTTGCACCGGTTGTTGCGCGCCGCCCTGCCCGCCGAGGTGCTGCTCGTCGGTCGGGAGGCCGGGGCGGTCCGGGAATGCGGTCCCGGGGCGGTGCGGGTCGAGTGCGGCGGCGCGGTTCTGGACGCTGATGTCGTCGTGGCGGCCGATGGGGTCGGCAGCAAGGTTCGGGGCCTCCTTTTTCCTGCTCATCCCGGTCCCGCCCACAGTGGTTCGGCCGTTCTGCGTGCCATCACCGAGCAGGCGGTCGATCTGCGTACCGACTTCGAGTTGACCTGGGGTCACGGCGCCGAGTTCGGGCACATCGCCTTCCCCGACGGTCGCGCCGAATGGCACGCGGTGCTCGGCCTCCCCGCCGGGGTGCGGTTCGACGATCCGCTGGGCGAGTTGCGTCGCCGGTTCGGTACCTGGCACGAGCCGATTCGGGCGTTGCTCGATGCGACGAACCCCGGCGCCGTGCTGCACCACGATGTCAACGAGCTGCGTACGCCGCTCCCTTCGTACGTCGTCGGCTCGGTCGCGCTGCTCGGTGACGCGGCGCATGCCATGACGCCGAACCTGGGGCAGGGCGCCTGCCAGGCGTTGGAGGACGCGGTCACCCTGGCCGCCGCCCTCGGCTCCGAGCCCACCGTGGAGGCCGCGCTCGCCCGGTACGACGCCGAACGCCGGCCCCGCAGCCAGGCTGTCGCCCGCGCCGCGCGCCAGGCCGGGCGGATGGGGCAGCAGCTCGCCCATCCGCTGCCCGTCGCCCTGCGCAACACGGCGATGCGTCTGACGCCCTCCCGCGCCGCTGTACGCATGATCCTCCGGCATCATGAATGGACCCCACCAAGCCTCCACGGCAAGGGAGTTGGCTAGCGTGCTTTCCCTCGTCCGCCCGTGGCGCGTTCACCCTGCCGATGCGGACGGGGGTGCTGCGTGTGCGGAGGCCCTGACATCAGCCGTTCCGTAACGGCCCGTCAGGGCGTCGGTACCGGTCCGCCCAGCCGGTAACCGTCGTCGGCCGAGAACGCCGCGGCCACGGCGAACCGGTCCGCGCGGACCAGGGTCTGGCGCCATTCGACCTGGCGATGGGCGGCGTCGTGGCCGAGGCGGTCGATCGCGAACAGCGCGGTGGACTCGGCGCAGTCGAGCATCGTGCGCTCCGCGCGCGTGGGCACCACGGCCCGGATGCGCTCCCAGCCGCCGCTGATGTGCGTACGGCAGTGACGTTCCAGCTCGTCGTAGAGCGAAGTGTGCGTGAAGTCGACGGACAGGAGCGGGCGGGCCACGTCCGCCGGGAGCCAGACGCGGTCGACGGCGAGCGGCTCCCCGTCGGCGAGCCGCAGACGTTCGAGGTGGACGAGGGGAGTGGACTCCTCCAGGCCGAGGCGGGCGGCGATGACACCGTCGGCACGCTCGTCGAGGCGGCGGACCACGCTGCGCTGGACGGCGCCGACCTCCTCGACGGAGCGGAAGAGGCTGTACGCCTCGCCGACCTTCTGCTCCAGCGGCCTGCTCGCCGCGAACCGGGACACCCTGCCCCGCTGCGCCGTGACCAAGCCCTCCGCGCGCAGCGTGCGCAGCGCCTCGCGGACGGTGTGCCGACTGACCTGGTATTCGGCGACGAGGTCGTGCTCACCGGGGAAGACGTCCCGGAACTCGCCGTCCTCGAGCCGCCGCAACAGGTCGGCGCGGAGCTGGGACCACAGCGGCTTGCCCTTGGACCGGGTGAGCGGACGGGGGCCGGACTGAGAGCTGCTGGTGGGCACGGGATGCATGCTCGTCGATTTACGGAGTCGGTGCAAACCCCCGTTACGGAGCCGGTGCAAACCTCCGGGCGCGCTCACACGAAGGCGTCCACCAGCATGAACGCGGCCGTCGCGAGCAGCAGGACCGCGAACGCGCGCTGCAATGCCGGTCCCGACAGCTTGGCCGCGAGGCGCCTGGCGTCCCACGCCCCGAGGATCGCGGCGCCGACGAAGGGGCCGAGCACCGCGGGGTCGATGGAGCTGCCCTCGGTCGTCAGGCGCGTGGTGAGCGAGACGAGTGAGTTGAGGAGGGTGACGACGAGGCTCGTGCCGACGGCCACCTGCATCGGCAGCCGCAGCACGGACACCAAGGTGGGTACGGCGAGGAAACCGCCGCCCACCCCCAGCAGGCCAGTCACCGCGCCGAGCCCGGCCCCGGCCCCGGCGGTCCGCAGCGGGCCGGCCCGGCCGGGTGTGGTGGCAGCGGTGACCGTCGCTTCCGACTCTCGTACTTGTACGGGGCCGGGGACGGGCCCCGCCGCCGCCCGCACCGGCGCCCCGGTGCTCGCGGGCGGCGCCTCCTCTCGGGCACGTGTGCCGCGCAGCATCACCGCCGCGGCCACCCCGGCCAAAACGGCGAACGCACCGGTCAGCAGGTTCTGCGGGAGCCGGTGCGCGAGCATCGACGCTCCGACCGTCGGCACCGCACCGACCGCCGCGAACAGGACGCCGGTCCGCCAGCGCACGGTTCCGGTGCCCGCGTGCCGGGCCAGGGCCGTGGCGGAGGTGACCGTGACGATGACCAGGCTGGTGGTGCCCGCGTCGGCCGGGTCGACGTCCAGGAGGTAGACGAGGGCCGGAACCGCGAGGACGCCACCGCCGCCGCCCAGCCCGCCGAGGGCCAGGCCGACCACGGCGCCGCAGAGCACCGCGAGGATCAGGGTGTTCACGCGGGGACGCCGCCCCCGTCGGCCGGATGCTCGACCGGGCCGTGCCATGCGGCGAAGCCACCGCGCAGGTCGTCGGCGTCGAAGCCGCGGGCCCGGAGAACGGAGGCGGCCACGGACGAGCGGTTGCCGCCGGCGCACATCACGACGAGTGGCTGATGCTGATGCGGCGTCAATTCGCCGATCCGTGCGACGAGTTCGGGCAGCGGGATGGTGCGGGCGTCGGGGAGGGTGCCGGTGTCGTGGATCTCGCCGGGGGCGCGTACGTCCAGCACGGTGAAGGGCCGGGGGCTTTCGGTGAGGCGGGTGGCGAGCGCCTCCGCCTCCACGCGCGGCATCGACGTCACGTGCTCGGCGCTCAGGGTGTCGGCGGGCAGGGCGCCGAGGACCCGGTCGTAGCCGATGCGGGCGAGGCGGTTGCGGGCCTCGCGCGCCGTGCCGGGGTCCCCGCACAGGACGAGGTCGGCCCCGGCCGGAAGCACCTCGCCGCAGAGTTCGGCGAAGCGGCCGCCGAGCGGGACGTTGACCGAGCCGGGCAGGTGGGCGGCGGCGAAGGCGTCCGGTGCCCGGGTGTCGAGGACGGTCGCGCCGTCGCCGACGGCCCGCCGTGCGGCGTCCGGGGTGAGTGCGGGCACGGGGGCGTCCTCGTCGAGCACCGGACGTGCCTCGCGGTTGCGCTCGGACGTGAACGAGAAGTAGGCGGGCGCCGCGGACTGGCCGGATGTCACGACCTCGACGAACGCGTCCTCGGACATGTCGGCCAGCGCGTAGTTGCTGACGCGCTGGGTGCCGAGCGTGCAACTCAGCTCGGCCGACAGGTTCTTGCCGCAGGAGGAGCCGGCCCCGTGTGCGGGGAAGACGCGGGTCTCGTCGGGGAGGGTGAGCAGGTGCTCGCGGGTGGAGCGGTAGAGGGCGCGGGCCATGTCCTCCGCCGACCGGCCGCGCGCGCTGAGCAGATCGGGGCGGCCCACGTCGCCGATGAACAGGGTGTCGCCGGTGAGGACGCCGTAGGGGACGGGGTCGGCCGCGTGCTCGCGTACGACGACGCAGACCGACTCCGGGGTGTGTCCGGGGGTGTGGAGGATCTGGAGGTCGACCTCACCGAGGCCGAGGTGTTGGCCGTCCGCGAGGGGGTCGGTGTCGAAGTCGACGTCGGCGGCGGAGCCGTAGGAGATGGGGGCGCCGGTGCGCTCGGCCAGCTCGAGGTGGCCGGAGAGGAAGTCGGCGTGGACGTGGGTCTCGATGACGCGCTCGATGGTGAGGCCGTGGTGTGCGGCGGTGGCGAGGTACTCGTTGACATCGCGCTGGGGGTCGACCACGACGGCGCGGCCCGTGGTGCGGTCGCCGATGAGGTACGAGGCGTGCGAGAGGCAGTCGAGGTAGAACTGCACGAATATCAGCGGGCCGGTGCCGTCGTGTATCAGCGGTCCGGTGCCGTCGTCGGTGACGGGATCTTGGGGGATGGCGGGCTCCTGGGACATGACGGACTCCTTGGGCATGGCGGACTCCTGGGTGATGACGCTGCTTGGGGAAGGCGTGCGGGTCACGCGAGCCCGCGGAGCATGAGGTTCCAGTACAGGAACGGCAGACCGTGCCGCTTGAGGTACCACATGTCGGTGCGCTCGCGGACCGTGTCGATCAGCGGGATCGACGGGGCGGGCCGCCCGCTGTAGTCGAACTCGGCGAGCAGCATCTTGTTGCGGGCCGTGGTCAGCGGGCACGAGGAGTAGCCGTTGTAGACGGCGAGCGGTTCCTGGCCGTGCGCCGTCGCGAGCAGGTTCTCGACGACCACGGGCGCCTGCTGGCGTACGGCCGCGCCGGTCTTGGAGTTGGGCGAGGAACCGGCGTCGCCGAGGGCCCAGATGTTGGGGTACCGGACGTGCCGCATCGTGTGCTTGTCGATCTCGACGTAGCCGGCCGGGTTGGCGGCGTCCGCGAGCGGGCTCCGCTTGATCCAGTCCGGGGCGCTCTGCGGCGGTACGAGATGGGCCATGTCGTACGGGAGGGTCCTCTTGCTGCCCGTACCGATGTCGCTGACGACGACCTCGCGGGCCTCGGGCCGGACCTCGGTGATCTCGCTGCCGTAGTGGACGTGGATGCCGTACCGGCGGGCCACGCCCTCAAGGACCCGCGCGAACTCCGGAACACCGAAGATGGTGTCCGTCGGGAGCACCAGGTGGATGTCCATCCGGCCGAGAACGCCCTCCCGGCGCCAGTGGTCGGCGGCGAGGTAGGCGATCTTCTGCGGGGCGCCGCCGCACTTGATGGCTCCGGGCGGCATGCCGAACACGGCGCTGCCCGAGCGGGTCTCGCGGATGAAACGCCAGGTCGCGGGCGCGGTGTGCGGAAGGTAGTTGCTGGAGAGCCCGTTCTGGCCGAGTCCGTCCGCAAGGCCGGGCACGCCGTCCCAGTCCAGCTGGATGCCGGCGCAGACCACGAGGTGGTCGTAGTGCACGACGCCGCCGTCGTCGAGGGTCACCTCCTGGGCGTCCGGATCGACGGCGACCGCGGCGCGCCGGATCCACCGGACGCCCTTCGGCATCACGGACTTCTGCGGCCGGACGCTCTCCTTCAGCGGCGCTCGTCCGCCCCCGACCAGCGTCCACAGCGGCTGGTAGTAGTGCCGCTCGCTCGGGTCGAGGACCGCGACGTCCCGCTCGCCGGCACGACGGAGCCGCGCCGCGACCGAGATGCCGGCGGAGCCGCCGCCCACGATCACCGTCCGGTGGTGCTGTGTGGTCACCAAGGGAATCCCTCCCGTGAATGTACGTACATCTACGCTAGAGCGTGCGACCGCTGGCGTACAAGCGGCTGAGGGTGATCTGGCTCAAGTTGTACGTACATTTAAGGGTGGGGTAAAGGAGGTGCGGGAGGTGGTGCGCGCCGTAGAAGGTGTGTGCGTGCACATCGACACCGCCCTGACCCGCAGACTCGTCGACGCGCAGTTCCCGCAGTGGGCGGGCCTGCCGCTGGAGCGCGTCGAACCGGGTGGCTCGGACCATGTCATCCATCGGCTCGGCACCGAGCTCGCGGTGCGGATGCCCCGGCACACCGGGCCGCTCGGCGGGCTGCACAAGGAGTTCGCCTGGCTGCCCAGACTCGCCCCGCGCCTGCCCCTCGCCGTGCCCGTCCCGGTGGCGCAGGGCCGTCCAGGCTTCGGCTACCCGTGGCCCTGGTCGGTCTCCCGCTGGCTGGACGGAGAGACGGCCGACGCCGGGAAGTTGGGCGACGACACCGCCGTCGCTGGTGAACTGGCCGCGTTTCTCCGTGCGTTGTGGAACTTCGGCCGGATCCACCGGCCCGCGCCGGGGCCCGCCGCGGTCCCGCCCCCGGAGCCACTGGCGGACCGTGACCGTGACACGCGCGCGGCGATCGCGCTGGCCGCGGACGCCTTCGATGCGGAGGCGATGGCCGAGGTGTGGGACGCGGCGCTGGCCGCCGAACCCTGGGGCCGGCCGCCGGTGTGGGTCCACGGCGACTTCCACACCGGCAACCTGCTCACCGTCGACGGTCGCCTCGGCGCGGTGATCGACTTCAGTGGCCTGGCCTACGGGGACCCGGCCACCGACCTGATGATGGCCTACTCGTTGATGACGGCGCCCAGTCGGGCGGTCTTCCGCAACGCCCTCGGGGTGGACGACGCCACCTGGGCGCGCGGTCGCGGCTGGGGCCTGACCGGTGGCCTCATCGCGTACGCCGCCTACGCCCACGAGTCGCCGGGAATCGCGGCGGTGACCACCCGTCAGATACAGGCTGTGCTGGAGGACTTGGCGGCGCATCCCGCAGAGAGCTGAGGGACGTGTGACCAGGTCCGCGTGATTGATGTGCCGTGGGTATCGCGAGATCCAGAAAGAGTGTTGGACGCGAATCACCCGCAGTCGTAGCGTCCTCTCATCCCCAGTGACTCCCTTCCAGAGGGCCCCCGCGGCTGGCGCCGACGCCCGGCGGAAGTCGACGGAAGGAGATCAGCAGCATGACGCTGGACGACGCGGCGCCGGTCATCGAGTCGATCGACATTCTGCGCGTGGCCATCCCCTACGACAGCGGGCGCAGGCGCCCCACCACCGTGGGGGACACGACACTGAACGCGGCCGCCGCGTCGGTGGAGCGCATGGAGTGCCTGCTGGTGAAGGTCGTCGACTCCGACGGGCGGACCGGTTGGGGCGAGGCGTTCGGGCACGCCGTGAACCCGGTGACGTTCGCCGCCCTGCGCGACCTGGTCGGTCCGCTGTACCTCGGCACACCGGCCCGCCCCGGCGCCGCCCCGCAGGCGGACCACGCGCTGCACGCCTTCGGCCGCGCCGGCCCCGTGCTGTTCGCCCAGTCGGGGATCGACATCGCCCTCTGGGACCTCGCCGCGCAGCGCGCCGGACTCCCGCTGCGCCGACTGCTGAACTCGCACGCCGCCGATCAGGTCGAGTCCTACGCCAGCCTCATGGTGTACGACAACGAGCCGGAGGAGATTGCCCACCGCACCAAGTACGCGGTGGAGCAGGGGTTTCGCGGCATCAAGCTGCACGAGACCGAGTACGAGGCGATCGCCGCCGCGCGCGCCGTACTGCCGGACGGCGTCGAACTCATGGTGGATGTCAACTGCCCCTGGACGCCGGACGAGGCCGAGCGCCGGATGGAACGGCTGCGGGACCTCGACCTGACCTGGTTGGAGGAGCCGGTCTTCCCACCGGACGACGCGGCCGCCCTCGCCGGGCTGCGGGCCACCGGCGTCCCGGTCGCGACCGGCGAGAACGCCTCGGGGCCCGCCGGTTTCGCCGCGCTCTTCGCGCGCCGGGCCTGCGACGTGGCACAGCCCAGCGTCTCGAAGATCGGCGGCATCAGCGGCCTCCTCGAGGTCGGCCTGCTGGCGAGGACACACGGCGTACGGGTCGTGCCGCACAACTTCGCCTGCGGCCCGGCCGCCCTCGCCACCGCCCAGTACCTGGCCGCGTACCAGCCCACCACACGCCTCGAAGTCCCGCTCGTGACCTGGCCCGTGCGGCTGCACGAGGCCCAGGCGTGGGAGCCCGTGACCGGCCTCTCCGGCGACCCCGGCCTCGGATTCGTCCCAGACCAACGCGTCCTCGACGACCACCTGATCGACTCCGCGCGCCTCGTTCCTCAGGGGGAATAGCCCTTGCCGTCGGGCGGCTGCTGGACTAGGCAGTTCATGACCGCGCAACCGACAGAGACGGGGATCCCACCCATGCGAGTCAAAGCTCTCGATCACTTGGTGCTGAACGTGGCCGACGTCGACAAGTCGCTGGAGTTCTACTCCGGCCGCCTTGGGCTCGCGCCCGAGCGCGTGGAGGAGTGGCGGGCCGGGAAGGTGCCGTTCCCGTCCGTGCGCATCGACGACAGCACGGTCATCGACCTGTTCGCCACCGCGCGGGTCGAGTCCAACGTCGACCATTTTTGTCTTGTGGTCGACCCGCTGGACTGGCAGGGGGTCATCGACTCGGGGGAGTTCGAGGTTTTGGAGGGGCCCGTGCCTCGGTGGGGTGCGCGGGGGCAGGCGCAGTCGGTGTACGTGAAGGACCCGGACGGGAACACGGTCGAACTGCGGTGGTATCCGCAGGACGTCGAGGGCTGAGTCGAGGGCTGTGTCGGACCGACGATCATGAACACCGGTCCGTTGACTGGCTAGAACGGCCGTGCGACGGTGAAAGAGCGTTGCCCCTTTTACCTGCCCAGGCCCCGTGCGAGCACGGGGCCGCTTCAAGAATGGGAAGCGGACACTGTGACGCTCGGACATGCCCAAACCCCTCAGCCCACCGACGCTCCGGCCGACAGCGACCGCAGTCTCACTCCGGCACAACTCGAGGCCTACGAAAAGGAGTTCGCCGCCCGCCCCGCGAACCGGCTGATGCAGAACGCCGTGACGCAGACGACGGTGGACGACATAGCCCTGGACCGGCGGATCGTCACCGCCATCGACCACTCGGTCTCGCACCACCTGGACGACTGGAAGGTCACCAACCAGAAGCGCAGCGGCCGCTGTTGGATGTTCGCCGGCCTCAATCTGCTGCGTGTCGGCGCCGCGGAGAAGCTCGGCGTGAAGGACTTCGAGTTCTCCCAGAACTACGTGCTGTGGTGGGACAAGTTCGAGCGCGCGAACCACTTCCTCGAGAGCGTCATCGACACCTCCGATCGCGACGTCGACGACCGTACGGTGGCGCACCTGCTCGGTGACCCGATCAGCGACGGCGGGCAGTGGAACATGTTCGTGGCGTTGGTCGCCAAGCACGGCCTCGTGCCCAAGTCGGCGATGCCGGAGACCGAGAGCTCGTCGGCGACCGGGCCCATGAACCGGGCCCTGATGAGTCTGCTGCGGCAGGGCGCCCGTGATCTGCGGCGCGCCGCGGCCGAGGGTGCGGAGGCGCAGCGGGCGCGCAAGGCGGAGGTGCTCGGCGCCGTGCACCGCGTGCTCAGCATCCACCTCGGCACACCGCCGCAGACGTTCCTGTGGCAGTGGCGGGACAAGGACCAGGAGTTCCACCGCGAAGGCTGGATGACACCGACCCAGTTCGCCGAGGCGTACGTACAGATACCCCTCGACGAGTACGTGTGCCTCGTCCACGACCCGCGCGAGTCGAGCCCGGCGGGGCGCACCTTCACCGTCGAGCACCTGGGCAATATCGTCGAGGCGCCGCCCGTGGTCTACCTCAACGCGGACATCGACCTGCTGAAGCGGCTCACCATGGAGGCCGTCGTGGGCGGCGAGCCCGTCTGGTTCGGCTGCGACGTCGCCCAGCAGATGCGCCCCGACCTCGGTATCTGGGACGCCGAGCTCTTCGACTACGAGTCCGTGTACGACGCGTCGTTCGAGCTCGACAAGGCGGACCGGCTCCTCCACCACGAGACCCAGATGACCCACGCGATGCTCTTCACCGGCGTCGACGTGGTGGACGGTACGCCGCGCCGGTGGCGGGTCGAGAACAGCTGGGGCGAGGAGAAGGCCGACAAGGGCTTCTGGACCATGAACGACTCGTGGTTCGGCGAGCACGTCTTCGAGGTCGCGGTCCGCCGCTCGGCGCTGCCGCCGGAGCTCTCCGCCGCCCTCGACGAGCCGCCGATCGTGCTGCCGGCCTGGGACCCGATGGGCGCGCTCGCCCACTGATCGGATCGTCAGGGGAGCACCGGTGAGTCCGGGGACATGACGACCGCCTCCAGGTCCGGGTGCTCGAGCACCTGCTCCGCCGTGGCGGCGGAGCAGGCGATCCACGTCGCCGTGAGATCGGTGTCTCCGTGCACGAACCAGGAGCGGTCGGCGGGCCACCACAGGTCGGGTACGAGGGCGTTGACCACGTCGGCGCCCTCCCCGACCTCACCCGCGACCGTCATGGCGAGGGCAGTCACCGAGGCGACCGGGCCGTGGAACACGGGGTACCCGCGGTGCGGGAGTTCGAGGCGGGGCGCGTCCGTGATGTCGACGGCCGGTCGCGCCTGCCATGACACCGCGCTCGTCCCGCTCACGAGCAGGGCAGTCACCGCACTGTCGTCGAAGTAGCCGCACCCCTCCCACACCCCGAAGTAGCAGTCGTCCGGTGTGGCCGTGCACTTCTCCAGGACCGACGCCAACGGCGCGGCCAGCGGGCCCGGCAGCGTACCCTCGCCCGGCCCGTCGTCCGCATCCGTGTCGTCGTCCTCGTCCTCGTCGGACCCGGCCGGATGCAGCACGCGGACGTACCGCTCGTAGCCGGCGGGCAGCAGCGAGCCGACCATGCCGGCCGCGAAGTCCGGCAGCGCGGCGCGGACCCATGCGGTCGGGGTCAGGTCATGGCAGAGCGTCAGCCCTGCGGGGAGTGAAGGCATAGGGGAAATCCTTAAGGCGACCGAAGGAACTCTCAATATCGCAGGCCACCTGCCGCGCCCTACGGTGACAGCCATGACACCCGTGACTCGCAGGGCAGCGGCGGACCAACTCACCTCGAACCAACGATCGTTCCGTGACGCGATGGCGAACCTCTCCGCAGGCGTCAACATCGTCACCACGGACGGACCGCGCGGACGCGCCGGCATCACGGTGAGCGCGGCCTGCTCCGTCACCGACGACCCGCCCACCATGCTCGTCTGCATCAACCGGTCGAGCCGCAGCCACGACCTGTTCACGGAGAACGGTCGGGTCTGCGTCAACGTCCTCGGCCCCGACCACGCCGACGTCGCCAAGGCCTTCGCGGGCGGCGTGCCCCCCGAGGAACGCTTCGCGGCCTGCGGCGACGTATGGGACCACGCACTCGCCGATGTTCCGGTGCTCAAGGGCTCCGCCGCCTCCGTCGTCGGGCGCGTCACCGGCACCGCCGAACAGGGTTCGCACACCGTGATGTTCATCGAGGCGGAGCGGGTGCTCGTCGGGGAGGACGGGGCGGGCGCGCTGGTCTACTTCCGCCGCCGGTTCCACTCGATCCCCACGTCGCTGACCGCGTGACAGGGGCGCGACTACGCCGCCGGCTCCGCGAGCGCGTGGCGGCGGAAGTCGCGCGGTGTCCGGCCGTACGCCGTCTTGAACACCCGGCTGAAGTGGCGGCCGTCCAGCAGCCCCCAGCGCGCGGCGATCATGCCGATGGGCTGCCGGGCCGCCGCCGGGTTCGCCAGATCCCGCGCGCACCGCTCCAGGCGGCGCGTCCGGATCCAGCCCGCGACCGTCTGGTCCTCGGCGGCGAACAGCTTGAACAGATAGCGGCGGGAGATCCCGTGCGCCTCGGCGATCGAGTCCGGCGTGAGGTCGGGGTCGGGGAGGCGGCTGTCGATGTGCGCGCGGATCCGCAGCATCATCGCGTGCCCCGGTTCCGTGGGCGCCGCACGGTCGAGGCGCTCCGACACCAGCGCCGTCATCAGGGACGCCGCCCCGTCCGCGAGCCCGGCCGCCGCGGGCCCCGCGCAGGTCCTGGCCTGCTCGCCGAGCGAGCGCAGGAAGGGCCCCACCACGGCCGCCGCCCCGCCGCTCTCCCCGGTCAGCCGGCGCGCCGTGAGGCCGCGCACCGCCTCGGGCCGCACCGGCAGCATCGCCCGCGGCACCAGCATCAGCACGGTGCGAAAAGCGGTGTCGTAGCGGAACGCGTACGGGCGCGTGGTGTCGCAGATCGCGAGGTCGCCGGGGCCCAACGCCCCCTGCGCGCCGTCCTGTTCGACGACACATGCGCCCGCGACCTGAAGCGCCACCTTGTAGTGGTCGTCCTCGCTCCGCGCCGCCAGCCGCTCCGTGCGCCGCACCCGCAGCGGTCCCGCGCTGATGGAGCCGAGCAGAAGCTGCCCCAGCGCGTCGCAGGTGGCGGTGCCGTGGAAGGCGCCCGCCGCGACCGGCCTGGTGTCGAGCCCGCCGAACACGTGCGACATCTCCTGCGCCCAGTGGTCGAAGCGGTCGTCCCGGGCGACGCCGTCGGTGGTCACGTACGAAGGCATGCTGCGCTCCACCCGCCGGAGGACTTTGGATCAACGTAGTCCGAACTTACGTGCATGCAAAGGCGGAAACGGATGCACGTACCCGCACTCCGGCACCGCCCGCCGCGCGCAAAGTACGTCCCGAACCGATCGAACTCCGGCCGCAAGGAGACCTCGTGACCGTGCAGTCCGCAGAACCGGAACCGCGCACCCGGCTGCGCAAGGGCGCCGTGGGCGTGGCCGGCATGGTGTTCTTCGTGCTGTCCGCGCAGGCGCCCCTCACCGGCGTCGCGGGAACCCTGCCCATTCCGCTCGGCCTCGGCAACGGCGGCGCCGCGCCCGCCGTCTATCTCGTGGTCGGCGTCATGGTCGGCCTGTTCGCCGTCGGGTTCATCGCGATGAGCCGGCACGTGACCGACGCCGGCGCCTTCTACGCGTACGTGACACGCGGCCTCGGCCGACCGCTCGGCGTCGGCGCCTCGCAAGCCGCGATCCTCTGCTACAGCGCGACACAGGCCGCGCTCTACGGCCTGTACGGCGTGGTGGCGCAGGGACTCGGACAGCGCTACCTCTCGCTCGACCTGCCGTGGTGGGCGTGGACGCTCGCCACGATGCTCCTCGTGCAGGCGCTCGGCTCGCTGAACATCGAGCTGGGGGCCCGTCTGCTCGCCGTGCTCGTCGTCGCCGAGACCTCGGTGCTGCTGCTGTTCGCGGGCCACCAACTCCTCGGCGGCGGCGGCCCGAACGGCCTCGACATCGCCGGGTCGTTCGCCCCGTCCGCCTTCTTCACCGGCGCGCCCGGCGTGGCGCTGACCTTCGCGATCGGCTGTCTCCTCGGGTTCGAGTCGACCGCCCTGTACGCGAAGGAGGCACGGGACCCCGCGCGGACAGTGCCCCGAGCCACCTATGTGTCGGTCGCGGTGATCTCGCTGTTCTTCGCCCTCGTCTCCTGGATGATCGTGAGCTACTACGGCGCGGACCGGGTGCAGGGTGCGGCACTTGACGCACTGCGCGAGGGCGATGCCACGTCCGTCGTCCTCACACCCCTCACGCACACGCTCGGCGGCTGGGCCGGTGATGTCACGCAGATCCTGCTCGCCAGTTCGCTGCTCGCGGGCGTCGTCGCCTTCCACAACGGGATCAACCGCTACTTCCACTCCCTGGGCACGACCGGGGTGCTGCCCCGCGGGCTCGCCCGCACCAACCGGCACGGGGCGCCCTACGCGGCGAGCCTGGCGCAGACGGTGCTCGCCGCCGCCCTCGTCGTGCCGTTCGCCCTCGCCGGGGCCGATCCGGTGCTCACGCTGCTGACCTGGGGCGGCGGTGTCAGCGTCCTCGCACTGATGCTGCTGTACCTGCTGACCTCGGTGTCCGTGATCGTGTTCTTCCGCAGGAACCGGCTCGATGGGAGGATCTGGCACACCATGCTCGCCCCACTGCTCGCGATCGCCCTGCTGTGCGGCGCGACCGTACTGGCGCTGCGCAACTTCACCACCCTGGTCTCCGCGTCCGGCACCACGGCGCTGATCCTGGAACTGACCGTGGTCGCGGTGTTCGCCGGGGGAGTGGTCCTCGGCCTCCTGCGGCCCGGCCGGGCGGAGGCACGTACGCACGAAGGAAGCGAGGAATCATGACAGGTGAACCGGCGGCCGACCTCGTCTACGTGCTCGACGACGACGAGCAACTGTGCCTCTCCCTGGCCTGGTTGCTGGAGTCGGTGCACATCAAGACGGAGTGGTTCACCGACGCCGACGCCTTCCTCGACGCCTTCGACCCGGACCGCCCGGCCTGCCTCGTCCTCGACGTACGCATGCCGGGCATCGGCGGATTCCACGTACAGGAACTCCTCAACGCCCAGGGCGCGGCCCTGCCCATCGTCTTCGTGTCCGCGCACGGCGACATCCCCATGTCGGTGCGCGCACTGCAGGCCGGAGCCGTCGACTTCCTGGAGAAGCCCTACGATCCCCAGCGGCTGCTCGACATCCTGCAGAACGCGCTGCGGGAGGCGGGCGAGCGCTACGCGCGCCGAACCGAGCAGCGCTCCCTGCGCGAGCGGATCACCCACCTCAGCCCGCGCGAACGCGAGATCCTGCGCCAGGTCGTCGAGGGCGTCCCCAGCAAGGTGATCGCCCGGCAGCTCGGCATCAGCCTGAAGACGGTCGACGCCCACCGTGCGCGCATCCGCGAGAAGACGGACGCCGACACACTCGGCGCGCTCATCGGCGACATGATGCGCTGCGGCCTGCGCCCCGAGGAGGTGTGACGGCCGATGCCCGCCACCGCCGACCTCGCCTGCCCCGACCTGGTCCGCCTCTTCGAGGCCGTCGACCACTGCGTCCTGGTGCACGACGCCCGCACCAAGGACATCCTGTGGGCCAACCCCGCCGCACGCACCGCGCTCGGCTTCACCCTCGACGAGCTCAAGCCGCTCAAGGCCCCCGACATGAGCTCCAACGCGGCGCAGTACGCGCGGCACATCGGTGTCGCCTGGCTGCAGCGGGCCGCCGACGAGGGCCGCAGCCGCATCGAGTGGTGCTACCGGTCGAAGTCCGGCACCGACATCCTCAGCGAGGCGCTCGCCAAGCGCGTGGAACTGTCGGCCGGACCCGTCGTCATGGTGCAGTTCCGCGACATCGCCGAGGAGAAGGCCACCCGCCGCGATCTGACCCGCACCGAGGCCCGGCTGCAGGCGTTCCTGCGCAACCTCGACGAGGGCATCGTCGTGCTCGACGACGACGGCCGGATCGTCTTCGCGGGCGAATCCGCGGGCATCCTGCTCGACCGGGACCCCGACGCCATGCTCGGCACGGACTTCACCGAGTTCCTCGCGGCCGACTCCGGCGCCGTCCTGCGCGACGTACTGAAGGACACCTCACGCGGCGGCCGCCCCACCGACACCCGCTACCGGCTCTCGGTACCCGACGGCGCGGGCGGCGGCCCCGACCGCTGGTTCGCGGCGCGCTGCCAGTACATCGACATCGAGAACGACCTGCGGGGACTGCTGCTCCTCTTCCACGACATCACCGACACGGTGCACACCGAGGAGGAACACCGGCGCGACGCCCAGTACCTCAACCACCTGGCCCGCTACAACGCCATGGGCGACATGGCGATGGCCATCGCCCACGAGGTCAGCCAGCCCATCGCGGCCGCCCACAACTTCGTCGCGGGCGCCCTCGGCCGCATCGACGACACCCCGGAGCCCGGCCCGCTGCGCTGGGGCCTCGACCACGCCACCCGCCAACTGGAGCGCGCCACCACCATCCTGTCGAGCCTGCGCGCCTACGTGGTGCGCCTGGAGGACGCGAAACGCTCCGTCGACCTGGGCGACGTCGTCGCCGACTGCGCGTACTTCGTCGACGTACGGGCCAGGGCGCACCAGGTCGCCGTGCGCTGGGAACCCACGGAAGCCGACCTCCCCGTCAGCTGCGAGAAGGTGCTCATCGGGCAGGTCGTCATGAACCTCGCCTTCAACGCCGTTGAGGAGATGGCCCGTTGGCCCGACGAACCGGGGGAGGTCACCATCGCCACCCGCAGGGACGCCGACTGCGCGGAGGTCGAGGTGCGCGACACCGGCGGCGGACTGCCGGCCTCGTCGGACGGGCGGATCTTCGACGGCGTGTTCACCTCGAAGGGCAACGGACACGGCATCGGCCTCGCCCTGAGCCATCGCATCATCACCCGCCACGGCGGCGAGATCGAGGCGTTCCCCAACTCCCCGCGCGGCACCGTCTTCCGGTTCAGGCTGCCGCTGCGCGGCGCCGCGGGCAACGGGGACGCCGCGGGTGCCGGGGCGTAAACGATCAGGGAAATCCCCTACACGTCCCTACTGATTCCCAATTGTTGGCGCAGAAGGCCGCGCCTAGTTTTGTCCGTGAAACGAGTTCGAGCGATCAACTCGCCGGTCAGGCAGGGGAATGACGCATGACGCAGACATTGGACAACGTGCTGGACCTGGTGGCCGAGCGCAGGGCGGAATTCGAGAACGGGCGCCACGTACCGCGCGACATGATCGCCGAATTCAAGAAGGCGGGCCTCTACCGCGCCAGCGCACCCCGGCGTTTCGGCGGCGAACCGCTGCCACCGGCCGAATTCCTGCACCTGATCGAGCGGATATCGCGGGTCGACGGATCGGCCGGCTGGGTCGCGAGTTTCGGCTCCTCCCTGATCTATCTCGCGGCGCTGCCGCTGGAGACCCAGAAGCAGCTGTACGCGGACGGGCCCGATGTCGCCTTCGCCGGCGGCCTCTTTCCCGTCCAGCCCGCCGAACCGGTCGACGGCGGCTACCGGGTCTCGGGCCGCTGGAAGTTCGCGAGCGGCTGCAAGGGCGCCGACGTCCTCGGCGTCGGCATCAAGGTCGGCGAGGACCGGGCCGGTCGGCCGCGCACCGCGGTGCTGCGCCCCGAGGACGTCGAGATCGTCGAGAACTGGGACGTCATCGGGATGCGCGGCACCGGCAGCCACGACCTCGCCGTCGACGGCGTCGTCGTCCCCGAGGAGTGGACCTTCGTCCGCGGCGGCGAGCCGACCGTCGACGAACCGCTCTACCGCTACCCGGCCGTCCCGTACGCGGCGCAGGTCCTCGCCGTCGTCGGCCTCGGCGTGGCGCGTGCCGCGCTCGACCAGGTCATCACCGAGGGCGGGCGCGCCAGTTACACCGGAGGTCCTGTCGCCGCCGACCGGGCCGCGTACCGGATCGCGGTGGGCCGGGCGGAGGCCCGGCTGCGCTCGGCCCGCGCCTTCTTCTACGAGATCACCGAAGAGGTGTGGGAGACCGTGCTGGGCGGCGACCCGGCCACCGCCCACCAGGCGAGCCTGCTGCGCCTCGCCTCCACGACCCTCGCGCAGGACTCCTTCGACGTCGCCCGCACCGCCTACCAGCTCGCGGGCATCCGGGCCATCGCGGACGGCAGCCCGATGCAGCGCTATCTGCGTGACGCCTCCGTCGTGCCGCAGCACGCGTTCTTGCAGGAGGGCCTGTACGACGGGGCGGGGGCGGTGCTCATGGGCGTCGAGCCGTTCCCCGGATACCTCTGAACCCGATCCGGCCATCTCTGAACTCGACCCGCCCAGTTCCGAATCCTGTTCACGAAAGGCGACCCCACCATGTCCACTTCCCCCCAGGCACCTCTGCGGGTGCTGTTCTGCATCGGCGTCAACCAGAACTTCTTCGACCTCCCGACCGGGCAGGGCAAGGCGGTCTGGGACGGCTTCACCAGCATGCTCCGCCAGCTGCACGAACTGCCGGGCGTCAACGTGATTGGCACCATCGACGACGACCAGCACATGGTCGGCCCCTCCGGCTCCTGGCCCTGGACCAGCTATGTCCTCGCCGACGTCGTGGACCAGCCGACGGTCGCCGCGGCCTGCAACCTCTTCCGTACCGTGCAGGTCGGCGAGTACGGCCTGTGGCGGTACATGAAGATCGAGGCCCGCGTCGGCCGGCCGCTGCCGGACGTGACGAAGTGAGCCCGGAGGGCGTGGGGGAGCGCTGGGAGGACGACACGCACCGCGTGGTCCTGGTCACCGGGGCGGCCGGCGGCCTCGGCGGCGCCATCGCCGCGCGCTTCTACGACCACGGGTACCGGGTCGCCCTGACCGACCTGGACGAGGACGCCGCGGCCAAGGCGGCGGCCGAACTCGACCCCACCGGGGAGAACGCCGTCGGCCTCGCCCTCGACGTCCGCGACAAGGAGGCGTTCGCCCGCGCCCGCGACCGGCTCGTCGAACGGTGGGGCGCGGTGCACGTCCTCGTGAACAACGCAGGGCACTCCAAGGTCGAGTCGCTCATGGACATCACGCCGGAGAGCTTCGCCGCCGTGGTGGAGACCAACATGCACGGCACCTTCTTCGGCTGCCAGGTCTTCGGCTCGTACTTCGCCGAGCGCGGCTACGGACGCATCGTCAACCTCGGCTCGCTCGCGGGCCAGAACGGCGGTACGGCGACCGGCGCCCACTACGCGGCGGCCAAGGGCGGCGTCGCCACGCTCACCAAGGTCTTCGCCCGCGACCTCGGCCCGCGCGGCGTCACCGTCAACGCCGTCTCGCCGGGCCCGCAGGACCTGCCGGTGGTGCGGCGCACCGTGGCCCCGGAGAAGCTCGCGCAGACCGAGGCGATGATCCCGGTGGGGCGCCTCGGTCGCCCGCAGTTCATCGCGGACATGGTCGTCCTGCTCGCCGCCGAGCACGCGGACACGGTGACGGGGGCGTGCTGGGACGCGAACGGGGGGTTGTTCATGCGGTGACCGACGTCGTGGTGCGGTCACTCGCCTCTGGCGGTGGGCCGCTCCCGCGTCTCGGGGCTCTGCCCCGGACCCCGCGGGCTCTCGTCCACAAGCGGGGCTTGTTGGTACACGCTCTGGAACCGCAGATACGCCGCGAGCCCCTCCGGCCCCAGCTCGCTGCCCAGGCCGCTCGACTTCGTGCCGCCGAACGGGGCGACGGGGTCCGGCAGATAGCCGTTCACGCCGATCGTGCCCGTGTGCACGCGGCGGGCGACGGCCGCGCCGCGCTCCGGGTCGGCGGTCCATACGGTGCCGCCGAGCCCGAAGTCGGAGTCGTTGGCGATGCGGACGGCGGCCTCCTCGTCCTCGTAGGGGATGACGCACAGGACCGGGCCGAAGATCTCCTCGCGGGCGACGGTCCAGGAGTTGTCGACGTCGGCGAGGACGGTCGGCTCCAGGAACCAGCCGCGGTCGAGTCCGGCCGGGCGGCGGCCGCCCGTGGTGAGCCGGGCGCCCTCGGCGAGGCCCTTGGCCACGTACCCCTCGACCCGGTCGCGCTGCGCGGCGCTGACGAGCGGGCCGACGAGGGTCTTCGGGTCCAGGGCGTTGCCGACGGGCAGGGAGCCGGCCAGGTCGGTGACGAGGTCGACGACCTCCGCGTAGCGGCCGCGCGGCGCGAGGATGCGGGTGCTGAGGAAGCAGGTCTGCCCGTTGTTGGTGAGCGTGGCCGCGACGAGGTCCTGGCCGATGACCGCCGGGTCGAGGACGGCGTCGTCGAGGACGATACCGGCCGACTTGCCGCCCAACTCCAGCGTCACGGGCCGCAGTAGACGTCCGCAGGTCTCGCCGATGGTGCGGCCCGCGGCCGTAGAGCCGGTGAACGCGACCTTGTCCACGCCCGGATGCGCCACCAGATGGGCGCCCGCCGCGCGCCCGCCCGGCACGATGTTCAGCACCCCCGCCGGCACCCCGGCGGCCTGCGCGGCCTCGGCGACCAGGTACGCATCGAGCACGGTTTCCGGGGACGGCTTGAGCACCACCGTGCAGCCCGCCGCCATCGCGGGCGCGATCTTGAACATGGACAGGACCTGCGGATAGTTCCACGGCACGATCGCCGCCACGACACCGACCGGCAGCCGCCGCACCTCCACCGCGCCGCCGAGTAGTCCGGTGCGCACCTCGCTGAACGTGGTCTCGCGGGCCAGGCCCGCGTAGTAGCGCAGCACCGCGCTCGGATAGCCGACCTCCAGCTGCCGGGCGATGCTCACGGGCATCCCGTTCTGCACGCTGACCAGCGTCGCGATGTCCTGCGCCCGCGCGTCCAGTTCCGCAGCGAACCGCTCCATCACCTCGGCGCGCCGCGAAGGCTCCCAACTCGCCCAGCCGCCGGGGGAGTCGAAGGTTTCACGAGCGGCGCGCACCGCTGCGTCGACATCCGCCTCTACCGCCTCGGGAACAGAGCCGAGCGGCAGCTCCGTGCTCGGGTCGACGGGCGCGAGGCGCCGCCCGGTGCTGGGGCGCACCCACGCTCCGCCGATGTACAGGTGGTCATGGCGATGGTCCATGTGCGTACTCCGTTGGTCGCTCGGTGGACCGTTCCCGGCCGGGACGGCATGCTGCGACCCTGACCCTTCGCGCGGGGCGCGGGACACCACTGGGTGCACGCATTGGCGCCTACGCGTGCACGCGCTGCCGCACCGGCGCGGATCCACCGGCCTACGTTCGCGGTGACACGGACGTAGGGCAAAGCTTCGGGAGCGTCTCATGAGTGACCTGCACGATCACGATCCGCTCGCACCGGTGACCGCCGAGGAGATCCGGGCGGCCCGGAACATCCTGAGCACCGCGGACCTGCTCGCCGACACCACCCGCTTCGCCTATCTGGGGCTCGAAGAGCCCGCGAAGGAAGCACTGTTCGGCATCAAGGCGGAGACGGAGACGGCGGACTGGCGTCGGGTGCGGGTCCTGCTCCAGGACACGGCCGGAGCGCCCGCCCGCGACGTCGTGGTGTCCCTGACGGACGGGCGCGTGGTGTCCGACCGGCAGCTCGACCCGGCGAAGGACGGGCAACTCCCCGTACTGGAGGAGGAGTTCGGAGCCGTCGAGGAGGTGCTCGCCAAGGACGAGCGCTGGCTCGCCGCGCTGGAGAGCCGGGGCCTCGACGTACGGAAGGTGCGGGTCGCACCGCTGTCCGCCGGTGTGTACGCCGACGAGTACCCGCAGGAGACCGGGCGGCGCATCCTGCGCGGCCTCGCCTTCGTGCAGGACCACGAGGCGGACCACGCCTGGGCGCACCCGGTCGACGGGCTCGTCGGCTACGTCGATGTCACCCACCGCACCGTCGACCGGGTCATCGACCTCGGCCCCGTCCCGGTCCCCGCCGGCTCCGGCAACTTCGACGACCCGGAGGTCGCGGGACCGCCGCGCACCAGCCAGCGTCCCATCGAGATCACCCAGCCCGACGGCCCGAGCTTCGCCCTCGACGGCCACCGCCTGACGTGGGAGAACTGGTCGCTCGACATCGGCTTCGACGTCCGCGAGGGCCTCGTCCTGCACCGTATCGCCTTCGCCGACCGCGACACCGGCCGCACCCGCCCGATCATCCACCGCGCCTCCATCGCGGAAATGGTCGTGCCCTACGCCGACCCGTCCCCGGTCCGCTCCTGGCAGAACTACTTCGACACCGGCGAGTATCTGATCGGCCGCTGTGCCAACCCCCTTGAGCTGGGCTGCGATTGCGTCGGCGACATCACCTACCTCGACGCCGTGATCGCCGACGAACAGGGCGCGCCGCGGACCCTGCGCAACGCGATCTGCCTGCACGAGGAGGACGCCGGGATCCTCTGGAAACACACCGACCTGTGGGCTGGCTCCGCCGAGACCCGGCGCCAACGCCGCATGGTGCTCTCCTTCTTCACCACGATCGGCAATTACGACTACGGCTTCTACTGGTACCTGTACCTCGACGGCACCATCGCCTTCGAGGCCAAGGCGACCGGCGTCGTCTTCACCGCCGCGTACGAGGGCGACGACCGGTTCCGGGCCGAGATCGCTCCGGGGCTCGGGGCCCCCTTCCACCAACACCTGTTCTGCGCACGCCTCGACATGGCAGTCGACGGAGTCACCAACCGCGTCGAAGAGGTCGACGCCGTCCGCGTCCCGGTCGGCCCCGACAACCCGCGCGGCAACGCCTTCACGCTGCGCCGCACCCCGCTGCTCACCGAGCGCGCGGCGCAGCGCGACGCCGACCCGGCCGCCGATCGCACGTGGCACATCACCAACCCGGAATCCCTCAACCACCTCGGCAGGCCCGTCGGTTACGCCCTCTTCCCCGAGGGGAAGCCGACCCTGCTCGCCGACCCGGGGTCCTCCGTCGCCGCCCGCGCCGCCTTCGCCACGAGGCACCTCTGGGTGACCCGCTCCGACGCCGCCGAGCGCTACCCGGCGGGCGACTTCGTCAACCAGCACCCCGGTGGCGCCGGCCTGCCCGCCTACGCCGCCGCGGACCGCGACCTCGACGGCCAACCCCTCACGCTGTGGCACACCTTCGGCCTCACCCACGCCCCGCGCCCCGAGGACTGGCCGATCATGCCGGTCGACCACACGGGCTTCACCCTCAAACCGTTCGGCTTCTTCGACCGCAACCCGACGCTGGACGTACCGCGTCCGGGGTCCGGCCACGGTGCGTGCGGTACACCGGACTGTCATGGGTGAGTGACGCGCGGCAGGATCCTCTCGCCGGCGCCGGCGTGGCGGCCGGACGTGTACCGGGGCGGCCCCCTACCAGGAGAACCGCTCCGCCCGAAACTCCGCGAGGAGCGCGTCGCCCCGCCCGCCGACGATCTCCGAGGCGAGCAGCCGTCCGATGACCGGCCCGAGCGTGATGCCGCTGTGGGTGACGGCTTCGTAGTAACCCGGCACGGCCGATACGGCGCCTACGGAGGGGAACCCGTCGGTCGGGATGGGCCGGTTGACGACACGGGTCCGTGCGATGCGGGCGTTGGCGAGCCCAGGGACGACGCGCTGAGCGGCCGCGTGGAGCAGCCTCCCGAACCCGTCCGGGCCCCCGGCGCCGCCGTCCGTATCGATCAGCGCGTCGACCTCCCGACTGTGCAGCACCACGGACGCGTCCCCGTCGGGGCGGATCTCGATGTGCGGCGTATGCATGGCACGTCGCACCGGCACCTCGGCGCAGTCGACCCGGGCGACGGCGCCCGGCTCCCGACGCATCGGCAAGTCCCGTCCGACGAGCCCGGCGATGTGCGAGGCATCGGGCCCGGCGGCATTCACGACGGCGTCGACGTCAAGTGCCCCGCCGTCGGAGAGGTCGAGCGTCCGCACACCACCATCCGCACCGGTACGGATGTCACGCACGGCGGTCCCTGCCCGAACCTCGGCACCGGCCGCGACGGCCTCCTCGACCAGCCGCCCGACGAGCTGCCGCCCCTGCACCCACCCCTCATCGGGATAGAACAGCACGCGGGCTGCCTCGGGAATGCTGACCACAGGCTCGAACCGCCGCCGCACCTCGGCCCCCGTACACGCCTCGACCCGGTACCCCCACCTCCCCAGCAACTCCGCCGTCTCCACGAGCTTCGCCTCCGCCGCAGCCTCGTCCGCCCAGCGCAGATGACCGGTGGGATGCCACCACGAGCCCGCCCCCAACACCCCGGCCAACTCCCGATGCGCCGCAATCCCGGCGACGTTCAGATCGAAGTAGGCCCTGCTGACCGTCTTGTTACTGGCATTGACCCACGAAAACGACCAGTCACTGACCCCTTCACCGGGCTGCCCGGCGTCGACGAGGACGACGTGGGCCCCGCGGCGGGCCAGGTTCCAGCCCACGCAGGCACCCACGACGCCCACGCCGATGACTGCGACACGCTCAGGTGACACGGCTCTCAGGCCCCCTCTGCCTCCACCAACGCCAGCAACGGCCCCCGCTCCTCCTCCGCCACATACCCCGCGTAGTAGTCGTACAACGTGCGACGTGAGATGCGGGCCGCTGCCAGGCCGTCGCGGGTGCGGATGGCCTCCAGGACCTCCTGGTGGTGGCGGAGGGAGGTGTGCATCAGGGCTTGGCGGTTGTCGGCGTGGGCGACCTTGTCGGCGATCAGGGTGAGGACCGCCCCGCGGACGACCTGGTTGGAGACCTCTATCAGTGCGTTGCGGCTGGCTCGCGCCACCACCTCGTGGAACGCCACGTCCGCCTTGCTGAACTCCTCGTAGCCCGCGTCGATGGCGTGCGACATCGACGTCACTGTCGCCTCCATCGCGGAGAGTTCGTCGTCCGTGCGCAGGCGTGCCGCGAGTTGGCTGGCCGAGCCGTCGAGGATCATGCGGAAGGAGATCAGCTCGGCCATCGAGATGGTGTCGAAGCGGGCGAGCCGCGTCATCTCCTTGGCCAGGCCCGCCGTGGTGAACGGCAGGATCTCCGGGCCGTGCGGATCGCCGTGGCGGGAGCGGATGAGGCCGTTGCTCTCCAGGACGCGCAGCGCCTCGCGCACCGTGGGGCGGCTCGCGCCGAACTGGCTGACCAATTCGCGTTCGCTCGGGAGGCGTTGACCCGGCTTCAGGTCGCCGGAGGCGATCGCCTGCTCGATCTGTTCGACGATGCGCTGGTAGAGCCGTACCGGCGCGACCTGCTGAAAGCGTGCCCCCTCCGGCGTCACGGAGCCTCCCCTTCCAGCGCCAGCGGCGCGTCGTCCGGCCACTGGGGGATCGCCTCGGCCGGCCGGTTCCGCTCGTACCAGGCCGCGGCCTGAAGGACGCCCAGGTCGTCGAAGCGGCGTCCCGAGATCTGTACGCCGATGGGCCGACCGTCCGCCGTGAAGGCGCAGTTGACCGTCGCGGCGGGCTGGCCCGACATGTTGTACGGGGCGGTGAAGCCGATGTGCGACATCGTCTTCCCCGGTTCCATGAACGGCATCGGCTGCTCCGCCGCGAACGCCGACACGGGCGCCACCGGCGAGAGCATGATGTCGTACGGAAGCGTCGCCGCCACCGTCTGGGCCTGGATCCGCATGATCTGCTGGTAGCAGCTGAGCACCCGGGTGCCGGGCACGTCGGCGCCCTCGCGGCACCAGCCCATGATGTACGGGTGGACGCGCAGTGCGGCCTCGGGGGACAGCTTGCGGAGGTCGTTCCAGGAGCGCACCCGCCAGAACAGGTCGAGATCGTCCAGGAGTTCCTGGGACATAAACGGCGACACCGCTTCGACCGTCGCGCCCGCCGACGCGAAGACGTCCGCCGCCCGGCGCACCGCCTCCACCACCTCCGGATCGCGCGGGCCTCCGCAACCCGCGTCCAGGTGCAGGCCCACGCGCAGTCCGCGCACGTCCCCGGTCGGCTGTGACCAGTCGATGTCCTGCGGTGGCAGGCTCGTCCAGTCGCGCGGGTCGGGCGTGCTCAGGACCCGCATGAGCAGGGCCAGGTCCGCGACCGTGCGTGCCATGGGGCCCGCCACGCGTCCCAAGTACGGGGTGTCCAAGGGGATTCGGCCGTCGCTCGGCTTGAGGGTGGCCAGGCCGAGCCACGTACCCGGAAGCCGGATCGAGCCGCCGATGTCCGAGCCGACGTGCAGCGGCCCGTACCCGCCCGCGGCCGCCGCCCCCGCCCCGGAGCTCGAACCGCCCGTCGTCCAGGCCGGGTTCCAGGGACTGCGGGTGATGCCGTGCCGGCTGGAGACGCCGGAGGAGAGCATGCCCCAGTCCGGCATCACGGTCGAGCCGAGAACCAACCCGCCGGATTCCAGGACCCGTTCGGTGATCGGCGCGTCCCGCTCGGGCACGACCGGCTCCACTCCCGCGTTGCCCGAAGGCATCGGGACGCCTCTGCGGGCGATGTTCTCCTTGAGCGTCACCGGCACGCCGTCGATCGGCCCCAGCGGCTCTCCGGCCGCCCAGCGCGCCTCGCTCGCCTCCGCCGCCTTGCGGGACTCGGCGGGGTCCCGCACCCAGAACGCGTTCAGCACACCCTCGCGCGCCTCGATCACCGACTGCACGGCGTCGTGCACCTCGACCGGTGACACCGTGCGATCGGCGAAGCGGGCGGTCATCTCGACGGCGGACATGGTGGCCAGGTTCTGTTCGGTGAACATCCGCACCCTCTCCTCTGGACGGGACCCACTCCACTGGACAGGCGTCAGGCATCTCTCCACTGGAACACGCGCCGCCCTCTTGACAGGTACTCCCTCAGTCGTCACGGTACCTGTCAAGTGAGCTTACTGGTCAGGCCAGTTACGGCGGAAGGTGTCGTGCATGAGCAAGGACCGACGATTCGGGCACCCCGCCCGGACGGCCGCCTCCGCGCTGGCCTGCTGTCTTCTGCTCCTGGCCACGGCCTGCTCCGCCGGTTCGACCGCCGCCGGATCCCGCCCGGAAGGCCCCGGCGACTCCCTCGCCATCGGCGTCACCGCCGAACCCGCCAATCTCGACTTCACGAAGACGGACGGCGCCGCCATCCCCCAGGCGCTGCTCTACAACGTCTACGAGAACCTGGTGAAGCTCGACCAGCACGGCAGGATCCGGCCCTCGCTCGCGAGGTCGTGGGAGCTGTCGAAGGACCGCAGGACGTACACCTTCCACCTCACCAAGAACGCGAAGTTCAGCAACGGCGCACGCTTCACCGCCGAGGACGCCAAGTTCTCCATCGAGCGCGTCGTCCCCAAGTGGACCGTGGCGCTGAAGGCCCAGATGAGCGTCGTGGACCGCGTACGGGCCGTCGCCGCCGACGAGTTGAAGGTGACGCTGAAGCGGCCCAGCAACGACTGGCTGTACCGGATGACCACCCGCACGGGCGCGATGTTCAGCCGCACCGGCGTCGACAAGCTGGCCACCGACCCCGTCGGCACCGGACCGTACGAGCTGAAGAGGTGGAACCGCGGCGACTCCATCACGCTCGCCCGCCGCCACGACTACTGGGGCCCGGCGCCGCACTTCGACACGGTCACCCTCAAGTACTTCAAGGACCCGACGGCGATGAACAACGCGCTGCTCACGGGCACCATCGACGTCATCGGCGCGATGCAGTCACCGGACTCCCTCTACCGCTTCGAGAACAACCCCAAGTACCGCGTCATCGAAGGCTCGACGAACGGCGAGGTGATGCTCTCGCTGAACAACGGGTCAGGGCCCATGAAGAGCAGGAAGGCCCGGCAGGCCGTCCGCCACGCCATCGACCACAAGGCCCTCGTCGACACCTGCTGGGGCGGGCGCGGCAAGCTCATCGGGAGCATGGTGCCGCCGACCGACCCCTGGTACCAGGACCTCACCGACCTGTACCCGTACGACCGGGACAAGGCGCGCAGGCTCCTCAAGGAGTCGGGTGAGGCCGGACGCACCCTGCGGCTGCGGATTCCGACGCTGCCGTACGCCGCCGCCTGCGGAACCGTCGTCAAGAGCCAGCTCGAACAGGCCGGATTCAAGGTCGAGTTGAGCCAGCTGGAATTCCCCGCGGCCTGGCTGTCGACGGTGTTCAAGAACGCCGACTACGACATGACGATCATGTCCCATGTCGAACCCCGCGACATGCCCGCCGTGTTCGGAGACAAGAAGTACTACACCCGCTACGACAGCCCCGCGTTCCGCGCGCTGTTGGCCAAGGCGGACACCGGCAGCCAGAAGGAGCAGATCTCCGCGATGCGCGAGGCCGCCCGCACGCTCTCGAAGGACGCCGCCGCCGACTGGCTGTTCCTGCTGCCGAACCTGATGGTGGCGGACGCGGACATCACGGGACTGCCGGTCAACAGCGTCACCGAATCCCTGGACCTCACCGGCCTGAGCCGGTCCGGCCGGACCGACGGGTCCTGAAAGGCGGCCTGAGCCGATGATCGTCCGTCTGGTGCAGCGGATCGCGATCCTGCTGGCGAGCCTGTTCGTGAGCTCCGTCGTGGTGTTCGCGTTCATGGCGGTGCTGCCGGGTGACCCCGCGCGCGTCGCCCTCGGGACCGGCGCGTCCGACTCCGCGGTGTCCCAACTGCGCGAGCAGTTCGGCCTCGACCGCTCCCTCCTCGACCAGTACCTGGGCTGGCTGCACGACCTGGTCACCTTCGACCTCGGCAACTCGTACATCTCCCATACGCCGATCGGTCCGCAGCTCGCCGACCGCCTCCTGGTCACCCTGTGGCTAGTGGGCACTGGCATGGTGATCGCCGTCATCGTGGCGGTGCCGCTGGGCACGCTGATGGCGGTCCGGCACCGTAAACCCTCGGGGCTCGTCCTGTCGGCGCTGTCCCAAGTGGGCGTCGCCGTACCGGCGTTCCTCGCGGGCATCCTGATGATCACCGTGTTCGCGGTGGGGCTCGGCTGGCTGCCGGCGAACGGCTGGACACCACCGGCCGACGATCCGGTGCTCTTCCTCAAACAGCTCCTGATGCCCGCGCTCTCCCTCGGCCTCGTGCAGGCCGCCGTCCTCACCCGCTACGTCCGCAGCTCCGTGCTCGACGTGCTGCGCGAGGACTACCTGCGCACCGCCCGCGCCAAGGGCCTGCGCCCGATGAAGGCACTGGTGCGGCACGGACTGCGCAACGCGTCCGTGCCCGTGGTCACCGTCCTGGCGCTGCAACTGGCGACGCTCCTCGTGGGCGCCGTCGTCATCGAGCGGGTCTTCGTGATCCCCGGCCTCGGTAGCCTGTTGCTCGACAGCGTCGCAGGCCGGGACCTCATCGTCGTACAGGACGTCGTCATGATCATCGCGGCGGCGGTGCTGCTCGTGAACTTCCTCGTCGACCTGGCCTATCTGCTGATCGATCCTCGACTCAGGGTGCGTGGGTGATGGCTGCTTCGAACGCCTTGGACGCCGGCGCGGCGGTACGTCGCCGCCGCAGGCCGCTGCCCGGCTCCCTCCTCGTCGGCGGGACCGTCGTCGCGCTCGTGGTCGCCGTGGCCCTGCTGTCCTTCCTCTGGACGCCGCACGACCCGACGCTGGTCGACCCCGCCGTGCGGATGCAGGACCCGTCCGCCGAGTACTGGTTCGGCACCGACAAGTTCGGCCGCGACGTGTTCAGCCAGATCATGATCGGCTCGCGGACGACGCTCTACGTCGGCCTGGTCGCGGTCGGCGTCGCCGCGGTCGTCGGAGTCCCGCTGGGCATCCTCGCCGGGATGGGCTCGCGCTGGTCCGGCGAACTCCTGATGCGCGGAAACGACCTGATCCTCGCGTTCCCCGCCCTGCTGCTCGCCATCATGTTCGCCGCCGTCTACGGCGCGGGGACCGGGGTCGCCATGGTCGCCATCGGCATCGCCTCCATCCCCGGCTTCGCCCGCCTGATCCGCGGCGGCACCCTCCAGGTGATGGGCACGGAGTACGTGATGGCCGCCCGAGCGGCCGGACGCAGGCCGTTCGCCATCGCGCTGCGGCACGTACTGCCCAACGTCAGCAGCCTCATCATCGTGCAGGCCTCGGTCGGCTTCGCCATCGCCGTCCTCGCCGAGGCCGCGCTGTCCTTCCTCGGCTTCGGCACCCCGCCGCCCACCCCGTCCTGGGGCCGGATGCTCCAGGAGAGCCAGGAACTGCTCGGCACCGCGCCGCGGCTCGCCGTCTTCCCCGGCCTCGCGATCGCGGTGGCCGTCCTCGGATTCAACCTGCTCGGCGACGGGCTGCGCGACCGCTTCGACCCCAAGGTGGAGGACCGCCGATGACCGCCGCTGCCGAGACCGACGACGTACTGAGAGTCCGCGGGCTCGACGTGACCACCGGTGACGGCCGGCCGCTCGTCGAGGACGTCGACTTCACCATCCGCTCCGGTGAACGCGTCGGCCTCATCGGCGAGTCCGGCTCCGGCAAGTCACTGACCTCGCTCAGCCTCATGGGCCTGCTCCCCGAAGGGCTGAGCGCCACCGGGTCGGTGCGGCTCGCCGGCGTCGGGCACGAGCTGGTCGGGGCGGACGAGGCGCGGATGTCCGGCGTACGGGGCAAGGACATCGCCATGGTGTTCCAGGAGCCCATGACCGCCCTGAACCCCACGATGCGGATCGGCCGCCAGATCGCCGAAGTGCTGCTCGTCCACCGCACCCGGCCCGACCGCGCCTCCGCCCACGCCGCAGCCGTCGAACTCCTCGACCAGGTGGGCCTTCCCGACCCGGCGGCCGCCGCGCGCGCCTACCCGCACCAGTTCTCCGGCGGCCAGCGCCAGCGCGTCGTCCTGGCCATTGCCCTCGCCAACGACCCCGCGCTGCTGGTCTGCGACGAACCCACCACGGCACTCGACGTCACCGTGCAGGCCCGCGTCCTCGACCTGATCGTGCGCGGGGTGAAGGAGCGTGGTTCGGCGCTCCTGTTCATCACGCACGATCTGGCCGTGGTCGCCACCGCCTGCGAACGCGTCATGGTCATGTACGGCGGCCGGGTCGTCGAATCAGGGCCCGTACGCGAGGTGTTCACGCGCCCGAGGCACCGCTACACGAAGGGCCTGATCGGCGCGTCCGACCTGACGGCCGTCGACGAGCGCGGCCGGCTCGCCACCATCGGCGGTTCGGTGCCGCCCGCGGGCGGCTTCCCCGCCGGATGCGTCTTCCGCAACCGGTGCACCGCGGCCACCGAGCAGTGCGCGACCCGCCCCGAGTGGACCTCGACGGGCCCCGACTCCGGCTACGCGTGCTTCCACCCGGTACCGACGGCGCACGCGGATGCGCACACCCCCGACCACCAGGAGGCCGGCCGTGGCTGAGCAGCAGACCGGTGGAGAGCGACAGGCCGGTGGAGAGGGCCAGACCGGTACCGACGCCCTCCGCGTCACCGACGTCACCCGCGACTACCACCGGCCGCGCGCCTCGCTGCGCACCCCCGCACCGCCCGTGCACGCGCTGCGCGGCGTCAGCTTCTCCGTGCCGCACGGCGGGAGCTTCGGCATCGTGGGGGAGTCGGGGTGCGGCAAGTCGACGCTGCTGCGCATCCTCGCGGGGCTCGACAAGCCGACGAGCGGCACGGTCGAGATCGACGGCCGGGACATCACCCGGCTCCGGGAGCGGCAGCTCCGCTTCGTCCGCGAACGCCTCCAGCTCGTCTTCCAGGACCCGATGAGCTCGCTCGACCCGCGGATGAAGGTGGGCGACATCGTGGCGGAGCCACTTGTCGCGCAGGGCATCGGCAACCGCAAGGAGCGGGTGGCCGAACTCCTCGAATCCGTGGGCCTGGGCGCGGATGCAGCGCGGCGCTACCCGCACCAGTTCTCCGGCGGCCAGCGCCAGCGCATCTCCATCGCCCGCGCCCTGGCCCCGCGTCCGGGCATCATCGTGGCGGACGAGCCGGTCAGCGCCCTCGACGTGTCCGTGCGCGCCCAGGTCCTCAACCTCATCGCCGACCTCGTCGACGAGCTGGACCTCACCCTCGTCTTCGTCTCCCACGACCTGTCCGTCGTGCGGCACGTGTGCGACCGCGTCGCCGTCATGCGGGCGGGCGAGATCGTCGAGAGCGGGCCGACCGAGGAGGTCTACGAGAACCCTCAACACCCCTACACCCGCAGGATGATCGCCGCCGTGCCCACGCTGGAGAAGGCGCTTGCGGGAGTGACGGCGGCCGACCTCAACCAGGAGCACCACTCGTGAACGCACACCCCGAACCGGACTCCGCCACAAGCTCGTTGACGAAGGAGTTCCCCGAGGGCCTGCCCGTCGGAGACACCTGGCTGCCCGCCCCCGTGAGCGACGACGTGCGCTTCCCGTACGACGGGTCGGTCATCGGCCGCGCGCCCGTCGGCGACACGGCGCTGGCCCGGCGGGCGCTGGACGAGGCGGTCGCGGTCCGCACCCGGGTCGGCGCGCTCCCTTCGCACGTCCGCAGCTCGGCCCTGCAGTCGACGCACGACGCGATCGCCGCCCGCCGCGCCGACTTCGAGCACCTCCTCGTCCTGGAAACGGGAAAGCCCCTGGTCGACTGCCGGGTGGAGGTGGACCGCACGCTCCTGACGCTGCGCACGTCCGCCGAGGAAGTGGCCCGGCTGCACGGCGAGACGGTGCCGCTCGACCTGCTGCCCTCGGGCGAGGGACTGCTCGGCTTCTGGACCCGCAAGCCGATCGGTGTCGTGGTCGGCATCGCCGGGTTCAACTACCCGCTGCTGCTCGCCGCGCACAAGCTCGCGCCGTCCGTCGCCGCCGGCTGCCCGGTCATCGCCAAGCCCGCCCCGCAGACTCCGCTGGCCACGCTGTGGCTCGTGCACCTGCTGCGTGAGGCCTTGTACGAGGCCGGGGCGCCGCGGGCGGCGGTGCAACTGGTCACCGGAGGCCCGGAGGTGGGCGAGACGCTCACCACGGACCGCAGGATCGGCGCGGTCTCCTTCACCGGCTCCGCTGCCGTCGGCCACCGCATCGCCAAGGATGCGGCCCCCACCAAGACCCTTCTCGAACTCGGCTCCAACGCCGCCCTGTTGGTGGCCGCCGACGCCGACCTCGACGCGGCGGCGGACGCCGTCGTGCGCGGCGGCTACTACGCGTCCGGGCAGGCCTGCATCAGTGTGCAGCGGGTCATGGTGGAGGCGGCGGTGCGTGAGGAGTTCGTGGCGCTCCTGAAGCAGCGCATCCCGGGGATCGTGACGGGTGACCCGCGCGATCCCGAGACACGTGTCTCGGCCCTCATCGACGAGGGCTCGACGAGCCGCGTACGTACGTGGGTCGAGGAAGCGGTGAAGTCGGGTGCGACCCTCGCGGTCGGCGGCGGGGCGACGGGCGGCGTGCTGGAGCCGACGCTCCTGCTCGACCCGGACCCCGATCTCGCCGTCTGGAGCGAGGAGATCTTCGGTCCGGTGGTGTGCCTGCGCTCGGTCCCGGACATGGACGCGGCGTTCGCCCTGGTCAACGACTCGCGCTACGGACTCCATGCCAGCGTCTACACCGCGTCCCTGGAGACCGCGTTCGCCGCGGTGGAGCGGCTTGAGGCGGGCGGCGTGGTCGTCAACGAGGTCCCCGGCTTCCGCTCCGACACCATGCCGTACGGCGGCGTGAAGGACTCGGGGGCGGGCCGCGAGGGGCCGCGGTTCGCGATCGACGAACTGACGGTGACCCGCATGGCAGTGATCCGCCCGAGCACGACGAAGAAGGACCGGTGACACGGTGACGACGCAGGAACCGACACAACCCACGGACTACGCGGGCCTGTTCCGCCTCGACGGGCGCAAGGCGGTCGTGGTGGGCGGGGGCGGCGGCATCGGCCGGGAGAGCGCCCTGGCGCTGGCCGCGCACGGCGCGCAGGTGGTGTGCGCGGACCGCGACCTGAAGGCGGCCGAGGAGTCGGCGTCGCTGGCCCCCGGCATGTCGGCGTACGCCCTGGACGTCCTGGACACCGACGCGGTGACGCGCGCGGCGGACGAGCTCGGCCCGGTCGACGTCCTCGTCTTCACCGCCGCGACGAACGTCCGCAAGCGCCTCCTCGACTATACGTCGGAGGAGTTCGACCGGGTCGTGTCGCTCAACCTGCGCGCCTCCTTCGACCTGGTGCGGGCGTTCGGCCGGGGCATGGCGGAGCGCGGCCGGGGCAGCATCATCGGCTTCAGCTCGATCCGCGCGGTGACCGTGGAGCCGGGCCAGGGCGTGTACGCGGCGACCAAGGCGGGCCTCGTCCAGCTCGCGCGCACGGCGGCGGCCGAACTGGGCCCGTCCGGCGTGCGCGTGAACACCATCGCGCCGGGCGTCGTGTCGACCCCGCTGACCGCGCAGATCCGCGCGGTCCCGGAGTGGTCCGACGCGTACGCCTCCAAGAGCGCCCTGGGCCGCTGGTCCCGCCCCGACGAACTGGCGGGTGCCGTCGTCTACTTGGCCTCCGACGCGTCGTCGTTCGTGACGGGCAGTCAACTCTTCGTGGACGGCGGCTGGACGGCCATCGACGGCCGATACACCCCGCCGAGCTGACCCGGCCCGGCTCGCCTCGGCACGGCCGGGCGCGTTGTCCCGTCAGTGAGTGGGCGCGACCTCACCCGTCAGGTCCGACGGATCCGTGTTCGCCCCGCACAGCAGCACGGCGACCCGCTCACCCGGCGCGGGGCGGTACGCGCCCGAGGACAGGGCCGCCGCGGCCGCGGCCGTGCCGTGCTCGACGACCACCCGGTACCGGTCCCAGACCGCACGGCGCGCCCGGACGATGGCGTCGTCGGTCACGAGCACCGACTCGACGTCCGCGGCGCGGGCGGCCGCGAAGGCGATGTCGCCGATCCGGCTCGCGCCGAGCGAATCCGCGGCGACGCCCGAGACGGGCACGGTCACCGGCCCGTCCGCGGCGAGCGCCGCGTGCAGCGTCGGCGCGCTCGTGGGCTCGACGGCGACGACCCGGGCCCGGCCCGCCAGAGCGGTGGCCACCCCCGACATGAGCCCGCCGCCACCGACGGCCACCAGCACCGTGTCCAGTTCGCCCGCGGTCTGTTCCCACAGTTCGAGGCCGATCGTGCCCTGCCCCGCGCACACCGCGGGCTGGTCGTAGGCGTGACAGAACAGGGCGCCCGAATCGGCGGCCCGCTTGGTCGCCGCCTCGTAGGCGTCGTTGTACTTCACGCCGACCTGCACCACGTCCGCGCCCAGCTCGCGCAGCTTGGCCACCTTCACGGCGGGCGCCGTCTCGGGCACGAACACCTGGGCGCGAGTGCCCAGTTCGGCGGCGGCGTACGCGAAGGCGAGCCCCGCGTTGCCACCGGAAGCGGCGACCACCCCGGCATCGGTCAACAGGCCCCGGTCCGCCGCGGTGAGCAGATGGTTGAAGGCGCCGCGGGCCTTGAACGAGCCGGTGTGCTGCAACAGTTCGAGCTTGAGCCAGGCCCGCCCGGCCGTCGGCGCGAGCTCCTGCGGAGCCACCTCCATGAGCGGGGTGCGCCGTACGCGCCCGTCGATGCGCCGGGCTGCCGACTCGACGTCTTCCAGAGTGATCAAAACGTGCCTTTCTGCGAATGCCTGTGGATGTCTACGGAGCCGTGGTCCGTGCGGACAGCCGGTCCAGTGCCGACTGGCTGTCCTCGTCCGCCGCGCGGAAGATCAGCAGGCGCTGATCCGGGTCCTGCACGGGCATGAGCACCTCGAACCGCACCGTGATCACACCCACCTCAGGATGCCGTACCGCCTTGTCACCCCGACCGTTGACCTGGATGTCCCGCTCGGCCCACAGCCGCGCGAACGTCTCGTCCCCCGCGAGGAACTCGGCGATGAGGTCGCTCAGCGCCCGGTCCTCGGGATGCGCGGCCCACGCGGAGCGCAGGTGCGCGACCCCTTCCCGCAGGACGCGGTCCCGGTCGACGTAGAACTCGCGGATCCGCGGATGCATCAGGCACAGCCACATCGCGTTGCGGCGCGCGGGCGGCAGGGTGTCGAAGTCCAGGAGCAGGTCCGCCATCTCACGGTTCCAGGCCAGGATGTCGAACCGGTGGTTCATCAGCATCGCCGGCAGCGGCGACAGGTCGGTGACCAGACGGGCCAGGGAGGGCGCCGCCGTGGCGGACGGCTCGGTGGCGGTGCGGGGGCGCTGCTGGGCCAGGTCGAAGAGGTAGGACCGTTCGACGGGGGACAGGCGCAGCGCGCCGGCGAGCGCCTCTACGACGTCCGCGGAGGGCCGCAGCCCGCGGGCCTGTTCGAGGCGCACCACGTAGTCGACGCTGACCCCGGCCAGCTCGGCGACCTCCTCGCGACGCAGCCCCGGCGTCCGGCGGGTCCCGCGCCGCGGCGGCAGGCCGAGCGCGCGCGGATCCAGCCGCTCGCGCCGGGCGCGCAGGAAGGCGGCCAGCTCCTGCGCGGTGTCCACGGTGTGCGTCGTCATGGTCGTTGCAACAACGAGGGTGGGACCGGCGTTCCCAGGATCGCCCTTCCCTTATGCGCGGCCGGCGATGGACGGAGCCTGGTTCCCGTCAGCAGCACACGTGCTCAGCGCAATAGAGGAGCACGGCAGCACACGTGCACCGCAGCACACGTACACCAGGAGAACCACACGATGTCCCTCACCCTCGACACCTACCGGCTGCTCGGCCGCTCCGGCCTCCGGGTCTCCCCGCTGGCCCTCGGCACCGCCACCTTCGGCACCGAATGGGGCTGGGGCGCCGAGCGGGACGAGGCGCGCAAGCTGTTCGACCTGTACGTCGAGCGCGGCGGGAACTTCGTCGACACCGCCGACACGTACACCAACGGCAGCTCCGAGCGCCTGCTGGGCGCCTTCGCCCGCGACCGGCGCGACAGCCTGGTCCTGGCGACGAAGTACACGACGCTGCGCACGCCCGGCGACCCGAACTCGGGCGGCAGCCACCGCAAGAACCTGTTCGCCGCGGTGGAGGAGAGCCTGCGCCGGCTCGACACGGACCGGATCGACGTCCTCTACCTCCACGTATGGGACGACACGACGCCCATCGAGGAGACCCTGCGCGCCCTGGACGACCTGGTCCGGCAGGGCAAGATCCTCTACGTGGCGATCTGCAACACGCCGGCCTGGCAGGTGGCCCGCATGCAGACCATCGCCGAGCTGCGCGGCTGGTCGCCCCTGGTCGCGCTCCAGATCGAGTACAACCTGATCGAGCGCGGCGGGGAGCGCGACCTGATCCCCATGGCACGCGAGCTGGGCCTCGGGGTGATTCCCTACTCGCCCCTCGGCGGCGGCGTGCTCACCGGTAAGTACGGCCGCGACGACCTCCGCCCGTCGGAGGCCGACGGCACCCGCAGGAACTTCAACCTCGCGCTGGGCACCCTCACCGAACGCAATCTCGCCATCGCCGACGCGGTACGGGAGGTCGCCGCCGACCTTGGCCGCACACCCGCCCAGATCGCCCTCGCCTGGACGCTGCGGAACCCCGGTGTGACGGCACCGATCATCGGCGCCCGCACCCCCGAGCAGTTGAAGGACAACCTGGGCGCCCTGGAGGTCGACCTCACCGACGCCCACCTGTCGCGCCTCGACGAGGCGAGCGCCATCGAACTCGGCTACCCGCACGACATGCTCGCGAGCGGGCACATCCGCACGGTGACGAGAGGAGACCTCAAGTTCGACCGGCGGGACTGACACGGTCGTCCTAAGTGGCAGGTCCGACGCGATTGTCCGAAGCGGCAGGACCGACACGGCCGTCCGAAGCGCGCACCGCCGCATCCGCGACCACCGCGTCCTGCCAGGCCATGCCCGAGCCCTTGAACAGCACGGGCCGGTCGGTGGCGTACAGCGACTCGTCGCGTACGACCCGTGCCATGGGGAGCAGCCGCGCCACCGGCAACACGCCCTCCGCCACGGGGATCACGATGTCGCCGCACTCCCGCAGCGCCGTGTCCGGGTCCTCCACGATCACCTGGGCGCGGGCCGTCAGGGCCGAGTCCACCTCGCGGGCGTCGGCGTCGTGCGAACCGACGGCCAGCACGACGGCGTCGTTGCCAAGGAGGGCCGAGTCGAAGAGCGGGGTGGCGGAAGGCGTCGCGCACACGACGAGGTCGGCGCGCCGCACCCATGCATCACCGTCCGCCGTGGCCACCACCCGGTCGTCCCCGACCAGTGCCGGATCCACCCGCGAAGGATCCCGTACGACGTACGTCACCTCGGCCAGTTCGGCGCCGACATCCCGCAACGTCCTTACGTGACCGATCCCTTGAGGCCCCGCGCCGAACACCACGACCTGCCACCGCCGCCCCGGCCGGGTCAGCAGCGGCAGCACCGCCGCCACCGACACGGCAGGCGTACGCAGCGTGGTCAGCGCCGCGCCGTCGACGACCGCGGCGGGTGCGTAGGACGGCGGGCGGAAGACGAGGTGGACGCCCTGGATGCGGGGGAGGCCGCGGTCGGCGTTGGCGGGGACGGCCGAGATCGCCTTCACCCCGACGCCGAACGCGGACGCGGACGGCATGGCGAGCAACTGGCCCTGCTCCTCCGGGAGTTCGAGGATCGAGCGGGGTGGTCCCGCGGTCGCCGGGTCGAGGCCGCCGATGAGTGCCTCACGGATCGCGGTGACCGCCTCGCGGGGCGGCAGCAGTTTCGTCAGCTCGTCGGCGCCGATGTACTCGATCTGCGTCGACGGATCCTGCGGCTCCCTCTGCTCCCTCTGCGCCTTCTGCTCCTCCTGCACGTGTGCTCCTCTTCGCGTGGGCGAGGCCGGATGATCACCGTATCCCCGAAGGGTCAGTCGGCCGGGTCCGCCGCGTCCCCACCTGTCTCCGGCTTCGTGTGCAGGATGTCGCGCACCTGGTCGGCGGCGCGCAGCATGCTCTCGCTGATGAAATCGCTGAAGCGGGCGATGTTCTCGAGCCGCGCGGCGGCCGGGGACTCACGGCCGAGGATGCCGACGCCCTGCCGTGCGACCTCGGCGATCCGCGCGGTGCCGCGGGCGCTCGCGATCGTCGACTGGTACCAGACGTCGTCGTCGACGAGATAGCGCTCGCGACGCCCCGCGTCCCGCTCGCGCCGGATCAGGCCCTGGTCCTCGAGGAACGCGATCGACTTGGAGACGGACGCCGGGCTGACGTCCAGGCGTTGCACCAGGTCCGAGGCGGTGAGGCTCCCGGCGTCGCTGGTGAACAGGCACGTCAGCACGCGCGCCGTCATCTTGGGCATGCCCTGCTGCATGAGGAGGGTCGTGAACGTCTCCTCGTACTCGCGCACCGCCTCGTCGTCCCGGCCCGGAGCGTGCGCGGGCCCGCGCGGGACGGCCTGCTTGCGGCGGTGGGCGCGGCGTTCGGTGGCGCGGTGGGCGAGGTCGGAACGGTAGGACGTGGGCCCGCCGTTGCGCATCACCTCGCGGGTGATGGTCGAGGTGGGGCGCTCCAGGCGGCGGGCGATCTCGGCGTAGGCGAGCCCGTCGGCGAGTCCGAGCGAGATCTGCTGCCGTTCCTGCTGGGTGAGTCGGCCTCCCGGCATCGCGAGCACCTCTCCGTCTTCTGCGTGGACCTGACGCACGGCAGCGTAGCGTTCACCGCCACCCCAATGCAACGGAACCGCGCGTTCTGTTGCGTTAGATCTCTACTCGTTGCAATGAAATTACCGTGCTGGCCTGGGGTTAAGTCTTTACAGTGCAATGCGGATGTTGCTCGATCATGAAACGCAACGTAGCTTTTCACTCATCGGAAACAGCGCAACGAAGAAACAAAGAAGCAACGAAGCAACGCAACGACGACAGCTCAAGGAGCACACCATGCAGAAGTTCGACACCCCCGCCGCCATCTCCGCCGTCCTGCGCCTCTCCGCCGGGCGCGTCCAGATCATCGCCGCCGACCGCGCCGACACCACCGTCGAGGTCCGGCCGGCCGACTCCTCGAAGGGCCGCGACGTGAAGGCCGCCGAGCAGACCACCGTCGAGTTCGCCGACGGGGTCCTGCGGGTCGACGCCCCGGCCGCGAAGAACCAGCTCCTCGGCGCGTCCGGCGCCATCGAGGTGACGGTCCAACTGCCCGCCGGATCCGGCGTCGAGGCCGTCTCCGCCGCCGTCGAGTTCCGCGGCGTCGGACGGCTCGGCGAGCTCGTCTGCGAGGGCGCGCACGGCACCGTGAAGATCGACGAGGCCGCGAGCGTGCGGCTGTCCTCCTCCGTCGGTGATGTCACGGTCGGCCGGCTGACCGGCCCCGCGGAGATCAAGGTGCAGAAGGGTGACATCCGTATCGCCGAGGCCACATCGGGCGCGCTCGACCTGAGCACCCAGATGGGCAACGTGACGGTCGACGCCGCCCCTGGTGTCTCCGCCACCCTCGACGCGGGCACCGGCTACGGCCGGATCAACAACTCGCTGACGAACTCCGAAGGTGCGAAGGCCCAGCTCACCATCCACGCGACCACCAGCCACGGGGACATCACCGCCCGCAGCCTGTGACCGCGCACCATGCACCACGCACCACGACCTCGCGGCAGCCGTCCGCGAGGTCGCGGTGCGTTGGTCAGGGGAGAGTCCGCAGCTGAATCGCCTCCCCGGTGGGGTGGTATCCGGCCCGCCATGCGGCGGCCGCCGTCGAGCCGTCCCAGGCGTCGGCCACGGTTGTCGCTGGCCCAGCGAAGGCGACGCGCCGACCTGGGAACCCGCATCCAGCGCCGCTCCGCTGCACGCACCCGGTCGGCGCTGTACCAACCCGCGCCGGATTGGCCCGAACCCGTGCCCGACACGCAGCCGTTCGGGCCGTCCGCGAGCTATGACCAGGGCAGGACCAGCGCGCCCCAGGCGACCACGGGACCGAGGGCCACGATGCCGCCGGTGTAGCTGATGACCTGGCGGTAGAAGCGGCGGGCGTCGACCCCGCGGGCGTTGCTCAGGACCAGCGCGCCGTTGGTGGAGAAGGGGGACGTGTCCACGATCGTCGTCGAGACGGCGAGCGCGGCGATCAGTCCCGCGGCGTTGAGGTGGCTGGACAGCAGCAGCGGGACGGCGACGGGGATGATCGCGGTGATGATCGCCGTGGAGGAGGCGAAGGCCGAGGTGATGGCCACGGTGAAGCACAGCAGCAGGGCGACGAAGAGCGGGGCGCCCAGGCCCGCCGCGTGTTCGGAGATGTTCTCGATGATGCCGGCCTTCTCCAGCATGGCGATGTACGTCATCATCCCCGCGACCAGCAGCAGCGTCGACCAGCTGATCCCGTCCACGGCCTTCTCCTGCCGCTTCATGTCCACCAGGGCGAGCAGCGCGCCCGCCGCGAGCGCCAACAGCCCGATCTCCAGGTGGAAGCCGAGCGCGCCGACGACCAGGACGACCAGGGCGCCGAGGGTGAGCCACTGACGCCAGTCCGGCATGCCGGAGACGGCCAGGTCCGGGTCCTCGGGCGTCGCGTCCGTGTCCTCGGCCAGCGGAGCGGGGCGCTTCGCGAGGAGCGCGTAGGTCACCGCCGACAGCACCAGGTTGATCACGAAACTGGCGGTGAACAGTGTCACGGGGGAGACCTGCAGCGAGGTCTTGTCGACGACCCCCAGCACCAGCGCCCCGGAGACGGCGAGCGGCGAGAACGCCCCCGCGTGGCCGCCGCTGATCACCATCATGCCGACGACCAGCGGGTTCAGCTTGTACCGGTGGGCGAAGTTCATGCCGATCGGAACGAGGAGCGCGACCGCGGCCGGGGTGAACGTGCCGAAGGCCGTCAGCAGCGCCGCGACCAGGAACAGCACCCACGGAATGAGCGCCACCTTGCCCCGCACCATCCGCACGCCCGCGGTGACGAGCCAGTCGATGGTGCCATTGCGGCGGGCGACGGAGAACAGATAGGTGACCCCGACGATCGTCACGAAGAGATCCACCGGGAACCCCTCGAAGATCTCCTCCTGCGTGAGGCCGAGGGAGGCGGTGCCGACCACGAAGGTCGCGACGAAGGCGAGGATGCCCAGGTTGATCGGCAGCACGGTGCCGACCACGAACATCACCAACAGGGCGCCTATGGATATCACTTCAGCAGACATCATTGTCCTTGGTGCGGTGGGGACAGGGTCGTACGGTCGGGGACCGGCGGTGAGGTGCGGGGGGTGGGGTGTGTTCGTGCGTCCCGGTCAGGCGGCCTGCGGCTCGCCGGTTCCGGGTACGTAGATCCGGGCGTCGGCGAGCAGTCGCGCGGCGCGCCGTACGGTGACCCGGCCCGGCAGGCCGTCCCGTACGTCGGAGCAGCGGACCGCCACCACGCCCGCCGGGGTGCCGAGCCGCAGCCAGCCGTCGTCCCGGGCGGCCGCGACCCCGCGGACCACGGAGCCCCGCACGAGGCCCGCGGCGGCGAGGGCGACGGCGGAGGTCAGGCCGATCGCCGGGTGCGGCGCGTTCATGCTGAGCATGCGCACCGACACGTCGTAGTCCTCGGCCGCTACCTGTTCGCCGAGCGTCGTGGTGTACGGCACCGGGGCCCCGACGAGCCCCACCTTCGGCACCGCGTCACCGGGTGCATGGCCCGGCTCGACCAGACCCATCAACGGCGCCGCGGCATGCCGGACCGCGCGCAGCCACGGCACATCGGTGCGTACCCGGTCCAGGGACTCGGAGCCGCTCCGCCCCGCCCCGTCGGCGTCGACGAGGACCACCGGGGCTCCGGCGTCCACCATGCTCACGAGGACCGGGTCGGCGTCGTGGAGCGGCAGCTTCTGCGTGGCCTGCCCGGTCGGGAGCAGGGCGCCCGTGGTGCCGCCCGCCGGGTCGCGGAACGTGAGGTCGACGGCGACACCACCGGCCCGCGTGCCCGGAACGGTCTGCCGTCCGAAGTGCTGCACCACGCCACCCGTGGTGTCCACGACTCCCTCGAGGACAGCGCCGGTGTTGCTGTTGCGCATGACCACGCGGGTCCGGTCGCCGGCGATCGGCACCATGCCCTTCGCCACCGCGTACAGGGCGACGCCCGTGGCGCAGTTTCCGCAGTTGCTCGTCCACTCCACGGTGGCGTCGCCGATGCCCACCTGGGCGAAGAGGTAGTCGATGTCGACGCCCGGCTCGGGCGAGGCGCTGACGATCGCCGCCTTGGAAGTGGTGGGGGTGGCGCCGCCGACCCCGTCCAGTTCCACGGGGTCCGCCGCGCCGTACGCGGCGACCAGCATCCGCGCCAACTCGTCGCGGTCCGCGGGGACATGGACCTGGTGGAACAGCCAGCACTTGCTGGTGCCGCCACGCACAAGGGTCGCAGGGATGTGCACGTCTGAGGCTCTTCCTTGATCAGTGGTGAACGCCGGCGGAACGGGAAGTTCCGGCGATTGCCAAGACCATCGCAGAGGTGTGACTTGGGGACAATGGCAGTTCACTTCACTCGGGTTTAGCTGCGCTAAAGTCAGCTACATTGGACCCATGCTGAACGTGCGTCGCCTGCTGCTCCTCACCGAGGCCGCCGAGCGCGGCTCGCTCACCGCGGCCGCGGAGGAGCTGGGCATGACCACCTCCGCGGCCTCCCAGCAGATGTCGCTCCTGGAGCAGGAGGCGGGCCAGCCCCTCGTGGAGCGGCTGCCCCGCGGCATCCGGCCCACCCCCGCGGGCGCCGCGCTGGCCGAGCGGGGCCGCGCGGTCCGCCGTGAGCTGCGCGCCGCCGAGGCCGACCTGCACTCGTTCGCCGCCCTCGACCAGGGCACGCTGCAGCTCGGTTCGTTTCCCACGGCGAGCGCGTCGCTGCTGCCGCTGGCGCTCACCAAGTTCCGCCGCAGCCACACCGGCATCCGTATCGAGGTGCGGGCGGGCGTGCTCGCCGAACTCCGCGAGATGCTGCACACGGGCGAGGTGGAGCAGGCGCTGCTGTGGGACTACGAGTGGAACAGGGTCGACGACCCGGCGCTCACGCTCACGCATCTCCTCGACGACCCCACGGTGCTTGTCGTCCCCGCCGACTCCCCGCTGCGCGCCCACGCGCCCGTGCACCTCGGCGGCCTCGCCGACCAGGAGTGGATCATCCGCGCGGACAACCACCCCGTCGCCGACGTGCTGCGGCGCAGCTGCCGTCAGGCGGGCTTCGAACCGCGTATCACCTACGCCTCGCACGACTACCAGGAAGCGCAGGCCATGGTCGCGGCCGGACTCGGGATCGCGCTTGCGCCCCGGCTCGCCCTCACCAGCCGGCGCAGCGACGTCCGGCTCCTGCCCTTCGCCTCCGACGTCGCGGCGCCGACCCGCCGCATCCTCCTCGCCCGCTCCACGTCCCGGCCCGCGACGCCGCCCGCGCAGGCGATGGCGCGCGTCCTGCGCACGGTGGCGCGGCGGTTCGCGGCGCCCGGCCTCGACCGGGCACAGCTCGGAGCGGTGCGCCGCGGCTGACGCGCGGGAGCCGGTGAGCTGGGCTCCCGCGCGCAGGCGCCGGTCAGACGATCAGCGTCACGGCCTGCGTGGAGTCCGAGGAGCGGCCCGTCTCGATCTCGTACGTGCCCGGTTCCACGGCCAGGTCCAAGGACCGTGTCACCGAGGCCAGGACGGTGTCGTCCAGGGGGAAGGCGACCGTGGCCTTCTCGCCCGGCCCCAGGTCCACGCGCCGGAAGCCGCGCAGCTCACGGACGCGCGGCCAGGACGTCCCGCCGCCGACCCGGCGCACGTACAGCTGCACGGTCTCGCGGACCAGCCGCTCCCCGGTGTTGACGACCTCGACCTCGCACACCCCGTCGCGGACGCGCGGCGCGCCGAACTCGGTGGTGGTGTACGACAGTCCGTGCCCGAACGGGTAGAGCGGGGTGCCGGGTTCGTCCACGTAGCCGCGGAAGCCGTGGTCCTTGGAGTTGTAGAAAACGGGGAGCTGGCCGGAGGAGCGGGGCACCGAGACGGGCAGCCGTCCGCTCGGCTCGCACACGCCGAGGAGCACGTCCGCGACGGCCCGGCCGCCCCACGGGCCCGGATACCAGGCGCTCACCAACGCCCCTGCCCCGTCCGCGAGTTCGGGCACCGCGTGCGGACGGCCCTGGATCAGCACCGCCACGCACGGTGTGCCGGTCGCCGCCACCGCCTCGGCGAGCGCCCGCTGCCCGGCGCCGAGCCGGACGTCGGCGAGGTCGACGCCCTCGCCGCAGGTCATCTCCGTCGGGTTGCCGGTGGTGATGACCGCGGCGCCGTTGTCGTCGAAGCGCGTGTCGTGCTCGCGGGCGCTGGAACCGCCGAGCACGAGCACCGCGACATCGGACGAGGCGGCCAGCTCCACGGCTTCCGCGATCCCCGAACGGTCGTCGCCCACCAGGTCACAGCCGCGCGCGTACGACACGTCCGCGCCGGTCTCCCGCAGCCCGGCGAGCACCGAGACACCACTGTCCGGCCGCTGCGGCGACGTGTAGTCGCCGATCTGCTGCGGGATCGAGTCGGCGTTCGGACCGATGACGGCGATGCGCTTCTTGTCGGGCCCGAGGGGGAGCAGCGCCCCGTCGTTGTGCAGGAGCGTGATCGACGCGCGGGCGATCCGCTCACTCAACTCCCGTGTATCAGCCGCCCGTTCGGGTGCCTCGGCGACGGAGGGGTGCTCGAAGAGGCCGAGCCGGAACTTCAGCGTCAGGACGCGGGCCACCGCCGCGTCGAGGGTCTCCACCGGGACGAGACCACGCTCCACCGCCGTCCCCAGCTCCGGGAACACCCCGTCCCACAGGCTCAGATCCGTGCCCGCCGACAGCGCGAGCGCCGCCGCGGACGGGCGGTCGCCGGCCAGCCGCACCAGACGGTCGAGGGCGCAGCCGTCCGCCATCACCAGGCCCTCGAAGCCCCAGCGCTCGCGGAGCAGCCCGGTGAGCAGGTCGCGCGAGGCCGCACACGGCAGGCCGTCGAACTCGTTGTAGGCGGCCATCACGCCCGCCGCCCCCGCCCGCACGCCCGCGAGGGCCGCCGGGAGATGGATCTCGTGCAGCTCACGGGCGCCGATCTCGGTCGCGGCACTGTTCCGCCCGCCCACCGAACTCCCTTGCCCGGCAAAGTGCTTGAGCACGACGGCCGCCCGGTCCGCGGCGATGGTGTCACCCGTGCCCTGCATCCCCTCCACCAGGGCCTCGGTGAGCCGCGCCGCCAGGTACGGGTCCTCGCCGAAGCACTCCTCGGCGCGGCCCCAGCGCGGGTCCCGCACCAGGTCGAGCGCCGACACGAGCGCGATGTGCCCGCCACGGGCCCGCAGTTCGGCCGCCGCGGCCGCCGCCGTCTCCCGGTACAGGTCCGGGTCCCAGGTGGCGCCGACCGCCAGGTTCACCGGAAGCACGGTGCCGTCGAGGGCCTGGTGGCCGTGCGGCACCTCCTCCACCATCAGGACGGGGATGCCGAGCCGCGTGTTCTCGACGACATGCCGCTGCACGGCGTCCGCGACCCGCGCCCCGTCCGCCGCCGTGATCCCGTCGGCGAAGGTGACACCGGACCACGGGTCGGCCCGTTGCAGGCCGTACAGCGCGCCCATCCCGCCGAACCGCGCCACCTCCTCATGGAAGGCGCCCGTGAGCCGGTGCCCCTGTGCCGTGCGCTCGTACGCGTCCCAGCCGTACATCCGCTGGTTGACCTGGCCGACCTTCTCCGTGAGCGTCATCCGGTCGAGCAGGTCACGCACCCGGTCGGCGACCGGCGCGTCCGCGTCCCGATACAGCTCCATGGGTCAGGCCTCCGTGTCCAGTTCGAGGACCCGCACCCCGTACGGTGCGAGCGTCACCTCGTCGAGCGGCTTGCCGAGTCGGTCGGACGGGCGCACCGTCAGCTCCTCGTCCGCCTGGCTGACCAGCCACAGGAACCGCCGCCCGTCCTCGTGGACGAGGGTGTCCGCGCTGACCAGCGGCGTGTCCACGGTCACGGGCCGGGCCGCGCCCGCGACCTCGGCGAGCGCCGCGTACAGCCGGTGCGTCTGCTCCGGGTTCACCTGCGCGGTCCGCGCCGCCATGTGTTCCAGCGGGTACGTGGCGAGGACCGCCCGGCCTGCGCCGATCTCGTGCACGAGCAGCGCCGGACGGCCGTGCGCGTCCGTCGCGACGACCCGCGCGCCGTCCGGCACGACCGGCAGCCACGCGCGGCTGTCCTCGTTCCCCGCGACGGGGAAACGCAGCGTCTCACCGGCCCGCACACCACCGAAGTCCTCGGTGAACGTCATGGCCAGCTCGTCGTCCTCGATCGGCTCCGCCACCCCGTACGACAGCTGCATCTCGACCCCGAACAAGCCGTCCAGGTCGTGGAACCACGGCCCGCGCGTCCCCGGATGCTCGCCGGAGCAGAACGACAGATACACCGTCGCCCCCTCGCGCGCCCGCTGCTCCAGACCGCGCCGCGTCCGCGTCGTCAACTGCCGTGTCGACGGCAGCAGATACAGCTGTACGTCACCGGCCTCCGGCAGCCCGTCGACCTCACGGACGAAGCCCACCGGCAGATCCGCGCCGCGCGCGGCGACGTAACCCTGGTGGAGCGAGCTGAAGATCAGCGGCCGGTCGGCGGGGCGGCTGTACGGGTAGCCCTTCTCCAGGAACGCCGGGACCACGAGCGCCGCGCCCGCGTCCGTGCGCCGACAGCGCGGGAAGTCCACGTCCTTCAACACCTCGGCGAACGCGGCGAGTTCACGCAGTGGCTCCTTCGGGCGGCCCGCGCTGTCCGTGATCCCGAAGTGCATCTCGAACGGGTGGTGGTCGTACGGCGACTGCTCCCACAGGTCGTCGTAGTCCGTGTTGTTCCAGGCCATCCAGCCGGTGGCCCCGCCGAGCAGCGAGTTGTGCAACGTCTGCCGGTAGTAGACGCCCGCGTTGCGCGCGGACACGGTGTCCGTGGAAAGGCCGAACTCCTCCAGGATCACCGGCTTCCCCGTGACCGCGGCCAACTCGCACTCGAACGCGGCCCGGTAGTGCTGGCGCGGCCGGTCCGTGTCCGAGCGGTAGACGTGCGGGCCGACGAAGTCCACGTACGCGTCGGTGTCGCGCAGCGAGAACCCGTTGTCCTTGCCGGTGACCTCGATGCCCCACGCGCCGTCGCCGAGCGACACCGGCTGCGTGGCGCCTGCCGCCACCACGGCCTGACACATGAACTGCGCCCAGGCCGTCACCACGTCGGAGGACGGCGGGTCGACCTGGTAGATCCGGCCGTACCCCGGCATCTCGTTGGTGATCAGCCAGCCGGTCACCGCCGGGTGGTCCTTGAAACGCCGCGTCATCTCGGACGCGAACCACGCCTGCCGGCCGACCATCCACACGTCCTCGTACAGGTCACGGTTGCCGCGCCAGGCCGGGTCCCAGTTCTCGCCGGACATGTGGCCGACGATGAAGGTGGGGACCGACCCCATGCCGAGCTCCTCGTGCGCGTCGAGGAAGTCCCGGAACCGGTCGCAGAGTTGCTCGTCGATGCGGTGCGGCTCCGGGTGGAAGTCGGGCCAGTAGAAGAAGGACCGGGTCATGTTCAGGCCGTGCTCGTGCAGGGCTCGGAGCTCCTCGCGCACGACGGCGGGGTCGTAGTTCCGCCACATGAGCGGACCGCCTGTGCGGGACCAGTAGTTGGCACCGAGCCAGGGCAGGACGGCGGGGTGGTGGGACAGCTGGGCGCTGTGGCGACGCATGGTGCTCCATAAGGTGGTGCCGAAAAGGTGTAAATGTATGGGGAGTTGGGGCTACGGCCCTGCCGGTCCCGTCGACTCCCGTACGACGAGCCGGGGGCTCTCGGTGAGGTCCGGTGCGGGCACACCCTCCTCGCCGACCTCCGCGAGCAGCACCCTCGCCGCCGCCGCGCCCACCACCGTCACCCGCTGGTCGACGGTGGTGAGCCGGGGGTGCAGCCAGCGGCCGAGCGGCAGGTCGTCGTAGCCGATGACGGACAGGTCGCCGGGGACCGAGAGGCCCGCGCGCTGGGCCGCGCCGATGCCGCACATCGCCATCGAGTCGTTGGCGTAGACGATCGCGGTGGGGAGGGAGGGGAGGGCGAGGAGACGCTCCGTGGCGGCGATCGCGTCCTCGGCGCTGAAGTCCGTGGGGATCACGGCGGCCGGGACGAGCCCGGACCGGGCGAGGACATCGGTGAACACGCCCTGCCGGAACCCCGAGTGGACCAGCTCCGGAGGACCGGACACATAGCCGATCCGCCGATGACCGAGGGCGAGCAGATGCTCCACGGCCTCCGTGACACCGGTCTCCTGGTGGCTGAGCATCACCCCGTCCGGGCCGCCGAGCAGCACGAACGGCAGCCCGAGGCGCCGCAGTTGGGCCGGACGCGGGTCGTCGATCCGGCTCTCCGTGAGCACCGCGCCGTCCACCCGGCCCTCGGCGGCGAGCCGCTCGTACAGCCGGCCCTCCTCGTCGACGTCCGCGACGAGGTGCAGGAGCAGACCGTAGCCGCGCGGCGCGAGCTCGCTCTCCAGGCCGTTGATCAGCTCGCTGAAGTGCGGGTCCGTGCCCAGGACATCGCTGGGGCGGCGCACCACGAGGGCGATGGTGTGGCTGCGGGAGCGGCGCAGGGCGCTCGCCGCGGCGTTCGGCGACCAGCCGAGGCGGGCCGCGGAGTCCTGCACGCGCTGCCGGGTGGGCTCGGAGATGCGGCCCGTGCCGTTGAACACCTTCGACACCGCGGCCGGTGACACCCCGGCCTCGGCCGCGACGTCCTTGATGGTGGGGCGCCTGCCCGGCGCCCGCCTTCCCAGCCCACTCACATCTTCACCGCGCCACTGACCAGGGCCGTCTGCATCCTCTTCTGCAGCACCGTGTACACGATCCACACCGGGACGAGGGTGAGCACGGTGCCCGCCGTCAGCACACCGTAGTCCGTGCCGGTCACCGACTTCAGGGTGGGCAGGGCGACTTGGATCGTGCGCAGGTCCGGGTCGGGGCCGATGAGGACGAGGGAGTACAGGTACTCGTTCCAGAAACTCAGGAAGTTGAGGAGCAGCACCGTCGCGATGCCGGGCAGACACATCGGCGTATAGATGTGCCGCAGCACCGCGAAGGTGGAGGCGCCGTCCATCCGCGCCGCCTCCTCCATCTCCTTCGGGATGGTCCGCATGAACTGCACCAGGATCACCACCGACAGCGGCAGCGCGGTCGCCGGGAGCAGCAGCACCATGAACGTACGGGTGTGGAACAGGCCGGCGGCGGCCGCGAGCAGGAACGTGGGGAACAGGGCGGCGAACGTCGGGATCAGGAACCCGAGCGAGAACACCTTCTCGATCACCGACGCCGCCCGGCCCTCGGAACGGGCGAGCGCGAACGCCGCCGGAACCGCGAGCCCGAGCGTCAACGCCAGGGCCACCACGGTCACAAGCGCGGAGTTCACCACCGCGGTGCCGAGGCCCGCGGTCCGGAAGGCCGTCGTGAAGTTGTCGAGGCCGAGCGAGGTCGGCGGCGCCAGCGGACTGCCGAAGATCGCGTCATTGGACTTGAACGAGGAGGCGACGAAGTAGTACAGCGGCACCGCGAGCAGCACCGCGTACCCCCACACCAGGATGTGCGCGGGCCACCACGACCGGCCGAACTTCGCACGACTCTTGCTCATGGGAACGCTCATGGGAAAACAGCTCCGATCGGCTCAGTGCTCAGTGCTCAGTGCTCGGCGCTCAGTGGCTGGCGCGGAAGACACGGCGGATGGTCAGCAGGCCCACGAGCCCGGAGAGGAACAGGATCACGCCCACGGCCTGGCTGTATCCGAGGTCCGCCTCGATGAACGCCTTCTGGTACACGAGGAAGGACAGCGTCGTCGACGAGGTGCCCGGGCCGCCCTGGGTGAGCAGCAGCACGTGCTGCGCGGAGCCGAACAGCGTCCACAGCAGCTGCAGCATCGTCACCACACCCACGTAGTCCCGCACGACCGGGAAGTGGATGCGCCACATCGTCCGCCAGTGCCCCGCCCCGTCCAACTGCGCGGCCTCACCGAGGTCTTCGGGCACGCTGGACAGGCGCGCCGCGAACAGCACGGCGGTGAAGCCGATGCCCGCCCAGATGTCCATCGCGATCAGGCAGTACAGGGCCGTCGACGGGCTGGCCAGCCAGGCGTCGGTGAGCGAGTCGAGGCCGAGCCCCGACAGGGCGCCGTTGAGCAGGCCGTCAGGGGAGAGGGCGGCGTAGAAGACCATCGCCTTCGCCGGCGTCGAGATCAGACCGGGTACGAACAGCAGATACCGGATGACGCGATGGCCCGGCGGCCGCTGCGCCACGTAGTAGCCGATCATGTACGCGCACACGATCATCACCGGCAGCGCGATCACGAGCTGGACCGCGGTGTTGCGGACGGCGGCCCAGAAGGCCGGATCGGCGAAAACGGTGCGGAAGTTGTCGAGGCCCGCGAAGGACACCGGCTGGAGCATGCCCGGCCAGTGCAGCGCCGCGATCACGAAGATCGCGACCATCGGGCCGACCATGAACAGCAGGTACCAGACGAGCGCGGGCAGCGCGAGGATCGTGCCGCCCTGACCGCCCTTGCGGCTGCCGCCGGGCTTTACGGGGGAGGGGGCCCGGCCCGCGGTGGCGGCGGGCCGAGACGTGGTGATCGTCATCGGGGTCGACTTCCGTTCTCGACGTTCTTGACGTTCTCGGCGTTGTCAGCGGTCTCGACGATGTCGGCGCTCTCGGTGTTCTCCACGGTGTTCTCCACGGCGGGCTCAGGCGGAGCGGTACGCGGATTCCAGCGCCGTGCGGATGGCGCGCGCGGAGGTACCGGGAGTGAAGGCGGTCGACGTCGCCTGGATCAGCGGCTGCGCGGCGGCAGCGGGGATGTACTGGTCCGGGAGCACCACCTGGCCGACGGAGTCGCCGAGTTGCTGCGCCTTCGCCACCAGCGGGAAGTCCGTGCTGAGCGCGTCGGTGACCACCGACATGTCGCGGCCGCCCTCGGTGACGAACCGGTCCACGACCTCGGGCCGGTACATGAAGCGGACGAACCGCTCGACCGTCTTGATCTTCTTGACCCCGTTCGGGCTGACCCAGAAGCCGGAGACGGTGTACGTACGCAGGATCGTCGGCTTCTTCTGCGCGGCGCCGTCGGCGAGCGGGAACCCGCCGACCGACGTGGTCTTGACAACGTTGTCCGGAACGCTGGCGAGCGCCGAGGACATCGCCGACTGCATGGCCGCGTGCCCGGTGTTGAACTGCGTCGTCATCGCGTCCGACGTGAGCCCCTGCGCCTTGTCGGCGAACACCCCGGCATCGCGCAGATCCACGAAGTACCCGATGCCCTCCTGCGCGCCGCGCGAGCCGCTGAAGTCACCCGTGCGGTACAGGTGCCGGGCCTCGGCCGGTGTCAGGAACGTCTGGATGATCTGGGCGAGCAGCTTCTGCCCCGTCCAGTCGTTGCCGCCCACCGTGAACGGCGTGATGCCCTTGCCGCGCAACTTCCGCGCGGAGGCGACGAGTTCGTCGGAGGTGGCCGGCGGGGTGTCGACCCCGGCGCGCTCAAGGAGCGCGTGGTTGAAGGCGATCGGCCAGTTCGTCCCGATGTAGGGGAAGGCGCGCAGCCGGCCCTCGGTGTCGGTCCACTCGGTGACGGCCTTCGGGATGATCCGCTCGCGCAGCCCCCAGTCGTCGAGATAGCCGCCGACCGGAACGGTGGCGCCGACCTCGGTCCACGACAGTGTCTTGTCGTAGAGGTTGACCATCACGACATCGGCCTCGGCGCGCGCGAGCCGCGAGGTCTCGTAGACCTGCCCGAGGTCATCGCCGTTGATCAGGTTCTTCACGGTGATGTCCGGGTTTTCCTTGCGGAACTGGTTCACGACCGCGCGGAACGTGGGGGAACCGGGAGCGTTCCCGCCCATCTGGCTGTGGATCACCAGGGTGTCGGGGTCCGAGCCGTAGGCGGAGAACGCGCTGCACGCACTGAGCGCGGGCACCGCCGCCAGACCCGCACCCAGAGCCATGAAGCCGCGTCGATTCATCGGGGAGCGCAAGGCGGGAGGCCTCCTGTCGCGTTGGTATATCGATATACCTTCGGGGTGCGAGCACCGTAAGCAGGAAGCGGAAGGGGGTCAACCCCTTGACACAGATGACGAGTTGCGCGGGGTGGCCGGGGGAGTGGCTCAGCCGGACGCCGTGACCGGGGGTCGCATGCCGAGCCACTGCTCGGCGTCCCACGCCTCGAACCGCTCGACCTCGGTGAAGCCCAGCGTGGCCGCGAGACGCATCGAGCCGGTGTTGGCGGTCTGGGTGGTGAGCAGCACCGGTTCGCCGGGAAGGACACCGGCGAGCCAGTCGAGCGCCGCCGCGCACGCCCGCGGCAGGAACAGGTAGCCGAGGTCGAGCTTCCCCGCCGCGGCCGGGCGTTGATGTTTCGGCGCCCTCCGGAGCAGGAGATGGCCGATCATCGCCCCGTCGAGCTCGACGACAAGGCTCCCGGGCCAGTGCTCCGGAACCGCGGGCAGCTCGCGCTCAAGAGCCTCGCGCGGCCTCGGGCCACCGAGGTAGGTGTGCACCTCCACCGAGGCCAGCAACTCGACGAACGCCGCACGGTCCCCGGCCTCGGACCCACGCAGCACGAGCCTCTCGGTCCTGATCGGCTCCGGCGGCCAGCTGGTGAGCCCCAAGTCTTCCATCGGCGCACGCTAACAGGCGGTCGAGGTGCTCACCCCTGCGCCGTCGGCCGGACCACGATGTCGCCGACGTCGACATTCGCCGGCTGCTCGACGGCGAAGGCGATGGCGCGCGCGATGGCGTCCGGCGGGATGCCGATGTCGCCCATCGTCGAGGTGATGTCGTCCTTCACCTCCGATGTGATGTGGTCGGCGAACTCCGTGCGGGTGACGCCCGGCGAGACGACCGTGACCCGCAGGCTGTCACCGGCCTCCTGGCGCAGGCCCTCGGAGACGGTGCGCACGGCGTTCTTGGTGGCCGCGTACACCGACATCGTCGGGACGATGCGCAGTCCGGCGGTGGAGACGATGTTGACGAAGTGGCCCGAGCCCTGCGCGCGGAAGACGGGCAGCGCGGCGGCGATCCCGTACAGGACGCCCTTGAAGTTGACGTCGATCATCTTCTCCCAGTCCTCGACGCGCAGGTCGTCGAGCGGGGAGATGGTGCCGATGCCCGCGTTGCTGACGAGGGCGTCGAGGCGGCCGAAGCGTTCGCGTGCCAACTCCACGAGTGACACCAGGTCCTGTTGGACCGTCACATCAGTGCGGATCCAAGCGACTTGGCCGCCGTTCTTCTCGATGCGGTCCGCCAGATCCGCCAGGCGCTCGGTGCGGCGCGCCGCGAGAACGACCTTCGCGCCGCGTTCCGCGAGCAGTAGGGCCGTGGCTTCGCCGATGCCGCTGCCGGCGCCCGTGATCGCCACGACTTTGCCTTCGATTCCAGACAGGGGGGTGGTCATTCCTGACATGGGGGTGGTCCTTCCCAGGGGGAGAGTGCGGGTGGGCCAAGGGCGCACCTCGCAGCCTAAGTGGGGGATCCCCCACTTAGTTCGATGGAGTGACCATAAGTGGGGTAGCCTCCACTTAGCAAGTGGGTACGAAGGGAACCGGTGATGGACCGAGCCGCGGAGCGGCCGCTCAGGGCGGACGCGCGACGCAACAGGGAGAAGATCCTCGCCGCCGCGGTGCGGGTGTTCACCGAGGACGGCCTCGACGCGCGCCTCGAACACATCGCCAAGGTCGCGGGCGTCGGCAGCGCGACGCTGTACCGGAACTTCCCGACCCGCGAGGCCCTCATCGAAGCGGCCTACCGCAACGAGGTGGCCCAGGTCTGCGAGGCCGCCACCGAGCTGCTCGCGGCGCACCCGCCGTTCGAGGCCCTGCGCGCGTGGACCCGCCGCTTCATGGACTACGCGAGCGCCAAGTACGGCATGGCCGACGCCCTGCGCGCCATGGCCGCCGAGGGCGGAAATCCGTACGGGCACAGCCGGGACATGATCGAGGCGTCCATCGCCGAGCTGATGGACGCCTGCAGGCGCGCCGGGGCGATCCGCTCCGACATTCCCACGGGTGACATCTTCGCCGCCCTCGCCGGGATCGCCCTCACCTCCGCCGGGCCCGAGCAGCGGGCCCAGGCCGAGCGGCTCCTCGACCTCACCCTGGACGGGCTGAGGCACACGGCCTGAGCGCTCAGGCGCGCAGGCCGGGGTGGGCGCGGGGCCTGCTGGGCGGGGGCAACTCCCCGGTTTCCACGAAGAGTTCGGGGCGCTCGGCCTGGATGGTGCCGATGTCGTCGAACACGCCCTGGAGGTGACCGCGCAGCGCCTGCTCGGCCCGCGCCGCATCGCGCAGTTCCAGGGCGTCGACCACCGCCCGGTGCTCGTCGATGAGGTGCTCGATACGGCGCGGCAGCGGCAGGCTCAGCCGGCGGGCGCGGTCGAGGTGGGCCTTGGCCGTGGTGACCGTGCGCCACAGTGTGCGGTGGCCGCTGGCTTCCATCAGCCGGCGGTGGAACGCCTCGTCCTGCTCGAAGAACAGATCGTCGTCCGCCGCCTCGAAAGCGGCGCGCTGCGCGTCGAGGTTCGCGCGCAGCGCCGCGATGTCCTCGTCGTCGGCCCGCTTTGCCGCCTCGCGCAGCGCGGCCAGTTCGAGTGCCTCGCGCATGAACTGCGCTTCGAGGACGGCGTCGACGCTGATCCGGGACACGAACGTGCCGAGCTTCGGGAAGATGTCGACCAGCGACTCCTCGCCGAGCAGGATCAGCGCCTCGCGCACCGGCGTGCGGCTGACGTCGAGCTCCGCGGCGAGCTCGTTCTCCGACAGCGGGGCGCCCGGCGGCAGTTCGAGAGACGTGATCCGGGAGCGCAGCAGCGCGTGCACACGTACCCGGTTGGACTCCTTGGGTGTCACGGCCTCCACCGTGCGCCGTGTCGCCCTGTCGCTTCGTCGCTGCTCGTCCCGCATGCCGTCACCCTCTCACCTCAGCTGCGGAAATTCTTACATACAAGCCTTGTATGTAAGCGGTCGCCCAGGTAGAAAATGACGAGCCCGCTTCCGACCGGAGGTCAATGATGACCAGCCACCCCGTCACCGACACCGAGGTGACGACGCCGTCCGGCACGACCCCGCCACCCCGTCCCCGCGGCCGCGGCAAGAACGTCCGCTGGGGCATCGCCGTGCTCTGTTTCGGCGGCCTCGCGGTCAACTACCTCGACCGCTCCACGCTCAGCGTCGCGCTGCCCACCATGTCCAAGGACCTGCACATAGGCCCCGAGACCCAGGGCTTCGTCCTCAGCGCGTTCTTCCTGACCTACGCGATCTGCCAGCTGCCCGCCGGCGCGCTTCTCGACAAGTACGGCGTGAAGCGGGTCTTCGCGCTCGGCGCGATCTGGTGGTCGGTGGCCACCATCTGCATGGGCCTGGTGCGCGGCGTCGGCTCGCTCGTCGGGGCGCGGATGCTGCTCGGCGCGGGCGAGGCCGCCGGCTATCCGGCGCCCGCGAAGGCCGTCTCGCGCTGGTTCCCGCGGCACGAGCGCACCCTCGCCAACAGCGTGTGGGACAACGGTGCCCGCGTCGGCACCGCCATCGCCCTGCCGCTCGTCACGATGCTGGTCTCGGCCTTCCACTGGCGGATCGCCTTCGTCGTCTGCGGACTGCTCGGCTTCCTGTGGATCATCGGCTGGTGGCGGCTGTACCACGAGCCCGCCGACCACCCGAAGCTCAGCGCCGAGGAGCGCGAGTACATCGAGGCCGGCGGCGCCCGCGTCGAGGAGACACCTGCAGAGAAGGACGACGCGCCCAAGGTGCGCTGGCGCGACCTGTTCCGGTACCGGACGGTCTGGGGCATGATGCTCGGCTTCTTCTGCCTCAACTACGTCATCTACTTCTTCATCACCTGGTTCCCCAGCTACCTCGTCGACGAGCGCGGTTTCGACCTCCTCTCGCTCGGCTTCTTCGGCACCGTCCCCGGCCTCGTCGCCATCGTGGGCTCGCTGCTCGGCGGCTACACGGCCGACCGGCTGCTGCGCAAGGGCTGGTCCACCACCAAGGTCCGTAAGACCTGCCTGATCTCCGGCACCTTGTGCTCGTCCGTCATCGCGCTCGCCGTCGTCGTGCCGACCGCGTCCGGCGCGCTCGCGCTGCTCTCCCTGAGCTACGCCTCGCTGACCTTTGCCACCGCGTCCGTGGCCTCACTGCCCGCCGACGTCGCGCCCACCGCGGGACACGTCGCGTCCCTCGCCGGCATCCAGAACTTCGCCTCGAACGTCGCCGGGGCGCTCGGCCCGATCGTCACCGGCTTCCTGCTGGCGGCCTCCGGCGGCTCGTACCTGGTGCCGCTGCTCGTCTCCGGCGCCCTGTCGATCGTCGGCGCCCTGACCTACGCGTTCGTCATCAAGCGCGTCGAACCGCTGCCGGTGCGGGCCTGAGACCGCCTGCAAGACTTTTCGTACGAGAGAAAGGAGCGCCTCGTGGCCACCACCACGACCCGCGCCGCCGTGCTGCACGGACCCAAGGACCTGCGCGTAGAGGACCGTCCGGTGCCCGAGCCAGGCGACGGTGAGGTGCTCGTCGCCGTCCGTGCCGTCGGCCTGTGCGGCTCCGATCTGCACTACTACGAGCACGGTGAGAACGGGCCCAACGTGTTGCGGCAGTCGACCGTCCTCGGCCACGAACCGGCCGGGTTCGTCGTCGGTCTCGGAGCGGGCGCCGAAGACCTGCCACACGGCACGCCCGTCGCGATCGAGCCGGCCCACCCCTGCGGGCGCTGCGCCCTGTGCCGGGCCGGGCGCTACAACCTGTGCCCGAAGGGCACCTGCTTCGGCTCGCCGCCCACGAACGGCGCGCTGACCGAACTGATCGCCGTACCAAGGGACTTCGTGCACCCGCTGCCCGAGGGCATGGACGTGAAGCTGGGCGCGCTCGTCGAACCCCTGGCGGTCGCCGTGCACGCCGTGCGCCGCGCCGGCGTCGCGCCCGGCGAGCGGGTCCTGGTCACCGGCGCCGGGCCGATCGGCGTGCTCGTCGCCCAGGTCGCCGCCGCCTGCGGAGCGCTGGTGACGGTGTCCGACGTGGCCCCGGCACGGCGCGAGTTCGCGGCCCGGCTCGGCGCCGACACCGTCGACGCGACCGCGCTCACCCCCGACCCCGACCGGGCACACGCACTCGCCGACCCGGACGGCTACGACACCGTCCTGGACTGCTCGGGCGTCGGCCCCGCCCTGGTCTCCGGGATCCGCGCGCTGCGCCCCGGCGGCACCGCCGTCGTCGTCGGCAACCCCAACCGCCCCGAGACCGAACTGCCGCTGGCCTGGATGCAGCGCCAGGAGATGTCCCTGCTCACCTCCTTCCGGTACGCCGCCGGGGACTTCGCGGCCGCCGTGCGGCTCGCCGGGTCCGGCCGCGTACGCCTCGACGAGCTGGTCACCGCCGAGTTCCCGCTGGAGCGGGCCGGCGAGGCGCTGCACACCGCGCTCACCGACCGCACCCAGATGAAGGTGCTCATCACGCCCGGCGAGGTGGACGCGTGACCACCGCCCAGCACCGCGCGGCGCCGCGCCTGACCCGGGCCGCGCTCCCGGTGGCAGGCCTCAAACTGCCGCCGCTGACCCCCGAGTCCGGCATCGTCCACCTCGGCCTCGGCAACTTCCACCGCGCCCACCAGGCCGTGTACACCGCCGACGCGCTGCGGCACACCGACGGGCCGTGGGGGATCACCGGTGTGTCCACCACGCCCGGCGCCCGGCCCCGGCCGGTGATCGAGGGCATGGCCGCACAGGACGGCCTCTACACGGTGCTCACCCTGCACCGCGACGGTGCCGTCGCCGCGAGTGTGCCCGGTGTGCACCACACGGGTCTGGTCGCCGACGGGCAGGGCGCGGACGTGGTCGCCGCCATCGGCGCGGACACCACCCGCATCGTCTCCCTCACGGTCACGGAGAAGGGCTACACGTTCGGCGCGGACGGCCGACTCGACCTCGACGACCCGCTCATCCGCGCCGACCTCGCGGGCGGCACCCCGCGCACTGCGTTCGGCCTGATGGCACGCGGCCTGCAACAGCGGCTCCGGACGGGCGCCCCGCCCGTGACGCTCCTCAGCTGCGACAACCTCATGGACAACGGGGCCCGACTCCGGTCCCTGCTCGGCGAGTTCATCGCGGCGCTGCCCGCCGCCGAGCGCGAGGACCTCCGGGCGTACGCAGATGCCTCCGTGTCGACACCGAACAGCATGGTCGACCGGATCGCGCCCGCCACCACCGACGAGCACCGCGACCTGGCCGCCCGCGCGTTCGGCGTCCGCGACACCGTTCCGGTGCCCGCCGAGCCGTACAAACTGTGGGTGATGCAGGACGACTTCCGCGCGGGACGGCCCGCCTGGGAGCACGCGGGCGCTGTGTTCACCAAGGACGTGGCGCCGTACGAGCTGATGAAGCTGCGCCTCCTCAACGGCGCGCATTCGCTGCTCGCCTACCTCGGGCTGCTGCGCGGCCACCGCTCCATCGACCAGGCGGTGGGCGACGAACTCCTCGGCGGTGTCGTCGAGTTCGCGATGCGCGAGGAGATCCTGCCGACCGTCCCCGAGCCGGACGGCATGCCCGGCGCGACGTACATCGATGAACTCCTCGACCGCTTCGCCAACCCGGCGCTCGGCCACCGCACCGCCCAGGTCGGCTCCGACGGCTCCCTGAAGATCCCCGTGCGCTGGGCAGGACCCCTCACCGAATCACTGTCCGCCGGACGCCTGCCGTGCGTGCTCGCGCTCGGCTTCGCCGCGTACATACGGGTGATCACGGCCGACGACGCGTACGACGAGCGGAGTCTCGGCACCGTCCACGACGGCGCCCGCGCCCGGCTGACCGAACTGGCGTCGCGCGCGACCGGCCCCGACGGGAAGGCCCGCCTGCTGCTCGCCGAAGGCGGTCTGCTGCCCCAAGAGGCCGCCCAGCACGCGGAGTTCGCGAACACCGTCGCCGAGTTCGCGCGGATTCTGGACGCGCACGGGGCCGAAGCAGCGCTGCGGGCCGCCGCCCGCGACTGACACACCATCCAACGACGCCACCCCCCGAGAGAACGGCACCGCATGTCCTCCACCATCACCTCCGCCGAGGTCTTCGTCACCTGCCCCGGCCGCAACTACGTCACCCTGAAGATCACTACCTCCGACGGTGTCACCGGCATCGGCGACGCCACCCTCAACGGCCGGGAGCTGGCCGTCGCCTCCTACCTGCGCGACCACGTCTGCCCCACGCTCATCGGCAAGGACCCGGCCCGCATCGAGCATCTGTGGCAGTACCTCTACAAGGGTGCCTACTGGCGGCGCGGACCCGTCACCATGACCGCGATAGCCGCCGTCGACGTGGCGCTCTGGGACATCAAGGGGAAGGTCGCGGGCCTCCCCGTCTACCAGCTGCTCGGCGGCGCCGCCCGCGACGGCGTCACCGTCTACGGGCACGCCAGCGGCAACACGATCCCCGAACTCCTCGACGACGTACGGCGGTTCCGCGACAAGGGCTTCCGCGCGGTCCGCGCCCAGGCGGCGGTGCCCGGCCTGGAGCGCGTCTACGGCATGCGCAAGGGCGACGGGGACACCTACGAGCCCGCCGACGGCAACCTGCCGACCGAGGAGGTCTGGGACACCGGCGCCTATCTGGACTTCGTGCCCCAGTACATGGCCGCCGTCCGCGAGGAGTTCGGCTACGGCTTCCACCTGCTGCACGACGTGCACCACCGGCTCTCCCCGATCGAGGCCGGCCGGCTCGGCAAGTCCCTCGAGCCGTACCGCATGTTCTGGATCGAGGACCCGACGCCGGCCGAGGACCAGGAGGCCTTCCGGCTCATCCGGCAGCACACCACGACGCCGCTCGCGGTCGGCGAGATCTTCAACTCGATCTGGGACTGCCAGCACCTCATCACCAACCGGCTGATCGACTACATCCGCGCCTCCGTCTCCCACGCGGGCGGCATCACGCACCTGCGCAGGATCTTCTCGCTCGCCGAGCTGTACGGGGTGCGCTCCGGTTCGCACGGCGCGGGCGACCTCTCCCCGGCCTCGTTCGCCGCCGCGCTCCACCTCGACATGTCGATCCCGAACTTCGGCATGCAGGAGTACATGGCCCACCTCCCCGGCTACGAGGAGGTGTTCCACACGTCCTGGACCTTCGAGGACGGCCTGATGCACCCCGGCGACCGCCCCGGCATCGGCGTCGAGTTCGACGAGAAGGCCGCCGAACGGTTCCCGTACGAGCGCAAGTACCTGCCGGTGAACCGGCTGCGGGACGGGGGCGTGCACGACTGGTGACGAGGCCGCGCGGCGCACGCCGGTTCAGCCGAGACAGTCCTCGGGTGTCGTGCCCGGGTGGGTCAACGGCAGGCCCAGCAGGGCGCGTTCGGTGAGCCAGTGGGTCGGGCGGTGGCGGGGATCGCCCGTCGTGGTGTGCAGGGACCGCTGAAGGTCCAGCATGCGGGTGGCGCCGACGCGGTCGCCCCAGGCCAGCGGTCCCGTGGGGTAGCCGAGGCCGAGCGTCACCGCCAGGTCGATGTCCGCCGGGGCGGCGAGCCCGCGCTCGGCGATCGACGCGGCGACCGACACCACGGAGGCGAGGAGGCGCTGGGCCACCGAACCCGCGGTGTCACGGACGAGCGTCACGGTGTGTTCGCCGCGTGCCAGTACCGCGCGCGCGTCGCGTGCGGCGGTCGGGTCGGCCGCCGGGGTCACCGACAGCACACGACGGTCGCCCGCCACGGACAGCGGATCCACGCCGAACGTGCGCTCAGCGGGGAGTTCGTGGGCGGCGATCGCGTCGGCCACGGTCGTGCCCCACACCGGGACGAGGACAAGGGCTTCGGGGGAGGGGCGGCTGTCGTGCTCCACGGAGGCACCGGCCGTCGTCAGCGCGTCCCGCAGGGCCCGCGCGGCCTCGCCCTCGCCCACCACGTGCACCGGGCGGTCCGCATCGCCCGTCACCGGCTCCTCGGGGGAGTCCGACGCCTCGGGACCGTACGCGTACCAGCCCCGCCCGGTCTTGCGGCCGAGCAGTCCGGCCGTCACCCGGTTCGGCGTGAGGTAGGACGGGCGGAGCCGGGGCTCGTGGCGGAAGCCCTGCCAGATCGAGTCGATGACCGCCGCCGTGACGTCGAGCCCGGTGAGGTCCATCAGCTCGAACGGGCCCATCCGCAGCCCCAGCACATCGCGCGCGACGCGGTCGATGTCCGCAGGACGCGCCACCGACTCCTCCAGGAGCGCGAGCGCCTCGGTCACCAGGCCGCGCCCCGCGTGGTTGACCAGAAAGCCGGGGGTGTCGGCCACCGTCACCGCGCGGTGCCCGCAGCTCTCGACCAACTCCGTCAGAAGGGGCGGGAGTTCGGGGCGGGTGGCGGCGCCCGGCACCACCTCCACGATGCGCATCAGCGGCACAGGGTTGAAGAAGTGCAGGCCCGCGAGGCGCGTCGGGTCCGCGAGCGTCGCCGCGATGCGCGTCACCGACAGGGAGGACGTGTTGGTCGCGAAGACTGTGGTGGCAGGGAGGGTCTGCTCCAGCTTTCCGAAGACCTCCGCCTTCGTGTCCAGGTCCTCCCGTACGGCCTCGACCACCAGCTCCACGTCGGGGCCCGGTGCCCAGGGGTCGTCCAGCGGGACCAGCCGCGCCACGGCCGCCGCGCTGTCCTCGGCGGACATGCGGCCCTTGGCCACCGCGCGGTCCAGCATCGACTGTACGAAGTCCACCGCCTCCCGCACCGCCTCCGCCCGGACGTCGCCCAGCTCGACGGTGTGTCCGGCACTCGCCGCCCACTGGGCGATGCCGCGGCCCATGGCTCCGGCGCCGACGATCCTGATACGCATGGCAGTGGGGACCTTTCGCAGATTCGGGAGGGGGTGGATCGGGGGAGTACGGGGTGTGTCAGCGGAGATAGACCCGGCCGGGGTCGACGTCCTCGCGCAGCAGGCGCAGCTCCGCCGCGCTCGGCGGCTCCACCGTGTCGACGTGCTCGGCCACCTTCAGGTCCCAGCCCGTCGCCTCCTTCACCTGCTCGACGGTGACACCGGGGTGGACGGCGGTGAGCCGCAGTTCCTCGCCGATGCCCTCGCGGGCCAGGATGCCCAGCTCGGTGATGACACGCGTGACACCGACGCCCAGCGGCCTGATGCCTTCCGCGAGCGCGCGGTCGGGTCCTGGCGTGGTGCAGAAGTCCAGTGTCTCGGTGAAGGAGCGCGGGTTGTGGCGGCGCATCACGACGAACACCTCACGGGAGTTGGCCATCACCTCGATGCCGCCGCCGGATCCCGGCAGCCGCACCGAGGGGCGTTCCCAGTCCCCGATGACCGAGGTGTTGAGGTTGCCCCAGCGGTCGATCTGCGCGGCGCCGAGGAAGCCGACGTCGATGTGTCCGCCCTGGAGAACGCAGCCGAACAGGGCCGGCATCGAGAGCACCGCCTCCGCGCCCGAGATGAGCACGGCGTCCGCGATGGTCTCCGGCAGGTGCGAGGGGTGCGCGCCGCACACCCCGGACTCGTACACGACCTCGATCTGCGGGGCGACCGTCAGGTGCGCCAGTTCGGTGGCGAGTGTGGGAAGGCCGATACCGGCGAACACCGTTCGGCGGGCGGCGAGTTCGCGTGAGGCGACGACGGAGAGCAGCTCCGAAGAGGTGACCGCCTCGGCGGTCCCGGGCGTGGCAGCAGTCATGGTGGTCAGGTCCTTCTCGTGTGTCGCGCTCACAGTCGCCGTCCGTAGTTCACCGGTTCGCTGAGGGCCTCGCCGACCGCGAGGCCCTCCCAGAACTCCTCGCCCTGCTTGGCGACGTACTCGGCGTGGTCGGCCGTTCCGTACACCCACTCCGCCAGCCATTCCTGGAGGCGCTGCGGGTCCTTGCTGATGTGGGACCAGGCGCGGTAGAAGGCGTTGTCCCGGTCGTAATAGCCCTGCGCGAACGACGGGTGCGCGCCGCGCGGGCAGACGACGACGGCGTCCACGGCGTGCGCCGGGACGAGCGTGCGGTTGGGGTCCGAGCGGACCACCTCGTCCTCGACGAGCTCCTCGACCACGACGATCGCCTTGTCGGCCGCGTACACCGCCTCGGCCTGGATGCCGGTCAGACCCCAGATCTGGGTGTTGCCCCGGCGGTCGGCGCGCTGCGCGTGGATGATCGTGACGTCCGGGTTCACTGGCGGCACCACATAGATCTGCTCGGGCTCGCCGTCCGGGCCGGGGTAGGGCGAAGTCACCTTCTGGAGCGCGTTGTTGATGCCGGGCAGGTCGCTGCCGCCGTAGGAGCGCAGCGGGAAGAACGGCAGGCGCTGGGAGCCGGCGAGGTAGCGGCAGATCATCCCGTAGTGGCTGTACTCCTCGAAGGCGAGCGGCGCCGGGTCCGCCCGCTCGATCCTGCGGCGCAGCTCACCGAGCGAACCCGCGGAGGAGTTGCCGACGAAGGAGGACACGAGGCGCGAGACGCAGCCCGCGGCGAGCATCTGGTCCACGACGATGTCCGCCGTCATCCGGACGACCGTGAGGTCCCTGCGGCCCTGCCGGATGATCTCGTGTCCGGCGGCGGTGGGGACGAGATGGGTGAAGCCCTCGATGCTGACGGTGGCGCCGTCGTGCACGAAGGCGGCGATGGCCTCCTTCATCGACATGACCTTCGGTGACTCGGCTTCCACGGTGCTCCTCGGCGAGTGCGTACTGGTCGCCCTACCGTGTCAGCGCCTATTGATTGCCGTCCAATACCAAATTAAGGTCGGATCAAGACCGCTGGCTAATGAATGGGGGCGGGCTCGTGGAGCTGCGTCATCTCACCGCGTTCACCGCCGTCGCCGAGGAGCTCCACTTCGGCCGGGCCGCCAAGCGGCTGCAGATGGCGCAGCCGCCGCTGAGCCAGCAGATCCGGCAGCTGGAGAAGGAGCTCGGCGTCCAGCTCTTCGAGCGCAACACCCGCTCCGTGCGCCTCACCAGCGCGGGGGAGTCCTTCCTTGAACCGGTACGCACCGTGCTCGCCGACCTCGACACGGCGGTGCGGGCGGCGAAGGCGGCCGGGCGCGGGGAGTTCGGCCGGGTCACGATCGGGTTCGCGGGCGCCTCCAGCCACGAGACGCTGCCCCGGCTCACCCGCGCCGTGCGGGCCGCGCACCCGGCTATCGAACTCGTCATGAAGGGCCAGACGTACGCCAACGTCGCGCTCGACCGGGTCGCGGACGGCTCGCTCGACCTCGGCTTCGTACGGCTCCCGGTGACCCAGCCGGGCGTGGCCCACCGGGTCATCGACGAGGAGGAGCTGCTGTGCGCGCTGCCCTCCGACCACCATCTCGCCGCGCTCGACGAGATCCCCATCGGCATCCTCGCGGACGAGCCCTTCGTCTCCTTCCCCGCGAACGCCGGGTCCACGGTCCGCGACGCGATGGTGGAGACCTGCGAGGCCGCCGGGTTCAACCCGCGGGTGGTGCAGGAGGCCCCCGACTCGTACACGATCCTGGCGCTCGTCGCGGCCGGTGTCGGTGTCACGCTCACGGTGTCCTCGGTCCGGCACATCCAGCAGACCGGGCTCGTCTACCGGCCCCTCGCGGGAGAGCCCATCCGACGCCAGGCGGCGCTCGCCTGGCGGGCCGACAACCCCTCCGCCGCTCTGCGTGCGGTGCTGGAGGTCTGCGAGGAGGCGCTGCCGACTCCCGGCAGCGTCGATTGAAACGCCGTCCGTGGTGCTGATTGAGACGCCACCCGTCTTGATGGATCGAAAACTTGGTATTGGACCGACTAAGCGGTCGGGTGCGATGGTCGGCTCACCTCCCTGAGCCGCCCGAAAGGTGTTCCGCCGTGCCCGAACAGGCCGATGTCGTCATCTGCGAACCACTGCGCACCCCCATCGGGCGCTTCGGCGGCGCCTTCGCCCGGCAGACGCCGGCGGCGCTCGCCGCGCGCGTCGTCGCCGAGCTCGTCGCCCGCACCGGAATCGACCCGGACCGCGTCGACGAGGTGATCCTCGGGCAGGCCTACCCCTCCTCGGACGCCCCGGCCATCGGCCGCGTCGCCGCCCTGGACGCCGGGCTCCCCGACTCCGTCACCGGCGCCCAGATCGACCGGCGCTGCGGCTCCGGTCTGCAGGCCGTCCTCGACGCCGCCATGCAGATCCGGGCGGGCTTCAGCGAGGTCGTGATCGCCGGTGGCGTCGACATGATGAGCGCCGCCCCGTACTACACGCACGAGGGCCGCTGGGGCATCAAGGGCCCCGGCCTCCAGCTCCACGACTCGCTCGCACGCGGCCGGGTCACCGCGGGCGGCATCCACCACCCCGTGCCCGGCGGCATGATCGAGACCGCCGAGAACCTGCGCCGCGAGTACGCGATCAGCCGCGCCGACCAGGACGCCCTCGCCCTGCGCTCGCAAGCGCGCGCCGCCCGCGCCATCGAGGAGGGCCGCTTCGACGCGGAGATCGTGCCCGTCACCGTACGAGGCCGCAAGGGTGACACCGTCGTCAGCGCCGACGAGCACCCGCGCCCGGACACCACCGCCGAGCAACTCGCCGCGCTGCGGCCCATCATGGCCAAGTCCGACGCGGAGGCCACCGTCACCGCGGGCAACGCCAGCGGCCAGAACGACGCGGCCGCCGCCTGCCTCGTCACCAGCGCCGCCACCGCCGAACGGCTCGGGCTCACCCCGCTGGTCCGCCTCGTGTCCTTCGCCCGCGCGGGCGTGCCCGCCGCGACGATGGGTATCGGCCCCGTCCCGGCCACCCACGCCGCCCTGGAGCGCGCCGGACTCACCCTCGCCGACCTCGACCTGATCGAGCTCAACGAGGCCTTCGCCGCCCAAGTCCTCGCCTGCACCCGTGAGTTGGGCCTCGGTGAGAAGGACCACGAGCAGCGCATCAACGTCAACGGCTCCGGTGTCTCGCTCGGTCACCCCGTCGGCGCCACCGGCGCCCGCATCCTCGCCACGCTCGCCCGCGAGATGCAGCGCAGCGAGGCGCGCTACGGCCTGGAGACCATGTGCATCGGCGGCGGCCAGGGCCTCGCCGCGGTCTTCGAGCGCATCGCCGCGTAACCACTCCCCAGTCACGCGTCACCACTCTCCAGCCATCAGAGCAGTCCCCACCCGTCCCCATCCGCTTGATCAACGACGTTCACGGAGCGACCCATGAGTGCGTCCACCGCCACCTCGCGTGCGGAGACCAGAGCCGCCAACAGAGCAGGATTCGGTGCCTTCGTCGGATCCACCATCGAGTGGTTCGACTTCTACATCTACGGCACCGCGGCGGCGCTCGCCTTCGACAAGGTGTTCTTCCCCGAACTGGACGGCGCCATCGGCACGTTGGTGGCCTTCGCCACCTTCTGGGTCGGTTTCCTCGCGCGCCCCATCGGCGGCATCGTCTTCGGTCACTTCGGTGACCGTCTGGGCCGCAAGAAGACGCTCGTCATCACGCTGCTGATGATGGGCATCTCCACCACCGCGATCGGCCTGCTGCCGAGCTACGCCTCCATCGGCGTCGCCGCGCCGATCCTGCTGGTCTGCATCCGCATGATCCAGGGCATCGGCCTCGGCGGCGAATGGGGCGGCTCCGTCCTCATCGCCTCCGAGAGCGCGCCCAAGGGCAAGTCGGTGCTTTACGGTGCGTTCGCCCAGCAGGGCTCGCCCGTCGGCAACACGCTCGCCACGCTGAGCTTCCTCGCCATCAGCCAGCTGCCCGACGACGCCTTCGTGTCCTGGGGCTGGCGGGTGCCGTTCCTCGCGTCCGCCGTCCTCGTCCTGGTGGGCCTGCTGGTCCGCCTCAAGGTCGCCGAGTCCCCGGCCATGGCCAAGCTCATCGAGAAGAAGGAAGTCGTCAAGCTTCCGCTCACCGAGGTCCTGCGCAGCCACCCCGGCCTGATCGCCCTCGGCATCGGCGCCTGCACCATCGGCCTGTCCGCGACGTACTTCAAGTCGACGTTCGCCCTGTCCTGGGCCACCAGCTCGCTCGACTTCGACCGCAGCTCCTTCCTGACGATCATCCTCGTCGCGAACATCACGCAGGTCATCGTCCAGCCCTTCGGCGCCGTGCTCGCCACCAAGATGAAGAGCTGGTCCCGCGCGGTCACCGTCATGCTGGTGCCCGAACTGGTCCTGCTGCCGCTGATGTTCGTCCTCATCAGCACCGGCAACTACGGCCTCGCGATGCTCGGCGTCGCCGTCGCCACCATCCCGCACTGCCTCTACTACGCGGCCCTCGCCGGCATGCTCGCCAGCCGCTTCCCCGCCCACCTGCGCTACACCGGCATCTCGCTCTGCTACCAGCTGTGCGGCACGCTCCTCGGCGGCACGACCCCGATCATCGGCCAGTTCCTCCTCAACAAGACCGGATCCATCAGCGCGGTCATCGCCTACGCCCTGTTCCAGGTCGCGTTGACGCTCGGCTGCATGCTGCTCCTGCTCAAGCGCCCGAACCACGACGAGCTGGCACTTGAAGCCCCTGCAGTGTCTGAGCAGCGGAGCCCCGAGGCCGCAACCACGAACGGAGCCTGACCATGCCGCTGACCGTCCACGGCATCCCTGAAATCCTCGGCCTCGCCGGCCGCGACCTCGGCCACTCCGAGTGGAAAGAGATCACCCAGGAGCTCATCGACGCGTACGCGTACGTCTCCGGTGACCACCAGTGGATCCACACCGACGTCGAGCGCGCGGCCAGCGGCCCGTACGGTCGCACCATCGCCCACGGCTACATGGTGCTCAGCTGGGGCATCCCGATGTTCGGCGAGCTGCTCCAGGTCAAGGGCGTCGGCCGGGCGCTCAACTACGGGGTGAACCGCGTCCGTTACCCGGCTCCCGTGCCGGTTGGCAGCCGCGTACGCCTGCACGCCTCCGTCACCTCGGTGACGGAGGTCGCGCGGGGCGGGGTGCAGATGACGCGGGCGTTCACCTTCGAACTGGAGGGCTCCGAGAAGCCGGCGTGCGTGGCGGAGTCGCTCACGCACTTTTACCCGTAGGTCGGCGGCTCCTTACGGCTCCTTAGGGACGATCCAGCGGAGCCGGCCGCTTCACGGACGACAGCACCGTGAGCGCGCCGGACTCCGGGGACGCGAGGGAGATCCGCTCCAGGACGTCGAGCACGTGGAAGGCGAACTCACCGGACGCGCGGTGCGGTCCGCCGTCCAGGTGCCGCGCCAGGTCGAGGACGCCGAGGCCGCGGAACGGCCCTGTGGCGGGTGCCTTCGCCTCGGTCACCGCGGGGAGTTCGCTCCACTCGGTGTCACCACGGCGCTTGATGCGCACCGGGCGGTCGAACGTATTGGGGTCCGGCAGGGAGAGCGTGCCGCCGGTGCCGTAGATCTCCACGTGCGGCAGCTCGGTGTCCCACACGTCGAAGGAGTACATCACCGTCGCCAACACCCCCGAGTCGAAACGGAGGATGGAGGTGGCGTGCGTGGGCACCTCCACCGGCACCGACTCCACGGTGCGCTTGGGGGCCGTCACCGCCAGCTCCTTCTCGGCCATCGCGTTGGCACCCATGACGTCCCGCACCGGGCCCAACAGGTTGACCAGCGCGGCCACATGGTACGGACCCCAGTCGAGGACGGGCCCGCCGCCGGCCTGGAAGAAGAAGCCCGGGCTGGGGTGCCACGCCTGCACCCGGCTCGATCGTACGAAGCTGGTGGCGGCGAAGGGCGTACCGATCAGGCCCTCGTCGATCGCGGCGCGCGCCGTCTGCCCGGCGGTACCGAGGAACGTGTCGGGCGCGCCGCCCAGCGTGCGGCCCGTCTCGGTCGCGGTCACCAGGTTGGCGCGTGCCAGCTCGGTGGTCGCGGCGAGCGGCTTCTCGGTGTAGACGTGCTTTCCGGCGCGCAGGGCGGCGTCGTTGAGGGGCGCGTGCACGGCGGGCGGGGTGATGTTGACGACGATCTCCACGTCGTCGTCGGCCAGCAGTTCCTCGGTGGTGCCTGCGGCCGGGATGCCGAACTCGGCCGCGGCCGTGCGGGCCCGGTCCAGGTCGACGTCGGCAACGCGGGTGACGGTCAGCTCGGGGAGGGTGGCGATGCCGGCGGCGTAGGCCCGGAAGATCGAACCGGTGCCGAGAATGCCGACGTTGACGCTGCGGCTCATGAGCGGGCAACTTCCCTTCGGGCGGGGTGGGTTCGGGGGACGAGACCTCCGCCGCGAAGTACACGATCTTGCGCCAATCAAACACCGGGGGTGTGGGATGTCAAGGGTGCGTGCAGCAACTCATGAGGCCGAGGCGCCCTGCGCACCCCGTCCCCGCCTCCGCTCCATCAGATCCACCACCCCGTCCGGCGACAGCACATGCTCCACCGCGAGGACCGTCCCGCCGACCCACCCCGCCCGCTCGCCCAGCACACTCGGTTCGAGGACGAGCCTGCGCGTGGCCAGCGGCAGCGCCTGCCGGTACACCACCGACCGCACCCCGGCCAGCAACTCGTCACCCGCCCCCGCAAGCGCCCCGCCGAGCACCACCCGCGCCGGGTTGTAGACGTGCAGCAGAAGCGCCACCACCTCACCGATCCGCTCCGCTCCGGCGCGCACCACGCGCAGTGCGTCGGGGTCGCCGTGTGCCACGAGCCGGGCCAGGTCACCGGTCGTACGCAACTCCGAACCCGCCGCCTCCCGCCCCGCGTTGAGCCCCCGGATCATCACCGCAGCCGAGGCGACCGCCTCCACGCACCCGCTCTTCCCGCACCGGCACACCACCCCCGACGCGCCACCGGAGGTGACCGGGAGATGCCCGATGTCGCCCGCCGCGCCGTCCGCCCCACGGTGCAGTTCGCCGTCCGCCGAGATCAGGCCACCGCCGATGCCGGTCGACACCTTCACGAACAGCAGCGGGAGTTGGTCCTCGGGCAGGCTGCGCGCCTCGCCGAGTGCCATCAGGTTCACGTCGTTGTCGACGAGCACCGCGCAGCCGAAGCGCTCCGCGAGCGCGTCGCCCACCGGGTACCCGTCCCACCCCGGCATGATCGGCGGCCGTACGGGCGCCCCGGCGGCGTGATCGACGGGACCCGGAAGCCCGACCGCGACCGCGCACAGCGGGGCACGGTCGTCGGTCGCGGACGCGTGCAGCTCACGCAGGGCTGCCTCCACCTGGCCGAGCACCTCCTTCGGGCCCTGTGCCAGGTCCACGGGTATGTGGGCGGTGGCCAGCGGGTTCTGCGAAAGGTCGGCGATCGCGAGGCGGGCGTCGCGGGCCCCGATGTCCGCCGCGGCCACGAGCCCGGCCCGAGGGTTGAGCGCGAGGAGCTGCGGCGGGCGGCCCCGGCCGGGACGCGCGACGCCCCCGCCCTCGACCACCACCCCGGCCTCGATCAGCGCGTCCAGGTGCCGGGTCACGGTCGAGCGGGCGAGCCCCGCGCGTTCCACCAGGTCACCGCGGTGCACGGCAGCTCCGGACGCGATGAGGCGGGCCAGCGTGGAGTACAGCAGCCCGCCGCCGTCCCGGAACCGCAGCGTGGGGACGGACAACCGGGCGCGGGCGGAGACAGAAGGGGACATGGCTGCACACCGTACACGCGTTCCCCACCATTTATGACTCTCAAGATGCAGTAACTTTTGCTTGTCAGGACCGAATTGAGTGTCCTACGTTCATCTGCGGGACGAGTTACCTCCGCCGATGGTGTGCACGGCGTCATGTGTCGACGTCGAAAGGAGGGCGGCCGCGATGGCCCCGCCCGCACCACCAAGCCCTGACCCCGCGACCGCCCAGGTCCGCTCCGCGACTGCTCAGGTCCGCTCCGCGATCGTCGGCGCGGGCATGATCGCCGAGGTGCACCGCCGCTCGGTCCGCACGGCCGGAGGTCGCCTTACGGGCGTGCTCGCCTCCACCCCGGAGCGGTCCACGCAGGTCGCCGCCGACTGGTCGACCCCCGGCCAACCCGTCGCCGCCTACGGGGACTTCGACGACCTCATCGCGGACGCGGACGTCGACGTCGTGCACATCTGCACCCCCAACCGCACCCACGCCGCGTACGCCGAACGCGCCCTCGCGGCCGGGAAGCACGTGGTGTGCGAGAAGCCCCTGGCGACCGGCGCGGCCGACGCCGAGCGCCTGGTGGCGGCCGCCGAACGGGCCGGCACCGTCGCCGCCGTACCGTTCGTGTACCGCTACCACCCCCTCGTACGGGAACTGCGCAGTCGAGCCCTTGCCGGAGAATTCGGCAACTGGCACCTGCTGCACGGCAGTTACCTACAGGACTGGATGCTCGACCCGGACGCGTCCGGCTGGCGTGTGGACCCGGCGGCCGGGGGAGACTCGCGCGCCTTCGCCGACATCGGCTCGCACTGGTGCGACCTCGTCGAGTGGGTCACCGGCGAACGTTTCACGGAACTGACGGCACACCGCACGGTCACCGTTCCGGACCGCCCCTCGGTCACGGACGCGAAGTCCTTTTCCACGGCAGGCAGTTCGGTCGAAGGTGAGCGCTCCACCGTCACCACCGAGGACGCCGCCGCGCTGCTCCTGCGCACCGAGAGCGGGGCACTCGCCTCGACCGTGGTGTCCCAGGTCTCCGCGGGCCGCAAGAACCGCCTCTGGTTCGAACTGGACGGTTCGGCCGGCAGCGCCGTCTTCGACCAGGAGAACCCGGACACCCTCTGGCTCGGCGGCGAGGACTCCTCCCGCATCCTGCACCGCGGCGCGGGACACACCTCTCCCGGCCAGCAGCGCCTCAACGTCGTCCCGCCCGGCCACCCGCAGGGCTACGTCGACTGCTTCGCCGCGTTCGTCGCCGACGTGTACACGGCCGTCGCCACCGGCGAGACACCCGAGGGGCTCCCGCTCTTCGCCGACGGACTGCGCTCCGCCCGCCTCGTCGACGCCTTCCTGACCTCATCCGCCAACGGCACCTGGACAAAGGTGAACTGACCCATGAGTGACCGAACCACGAGCCAGATCAAACTCGGCATGCTCACCGCATGCCTGCCCTCCTGGGACCTCGACAAGGTCGCCGACTACGCCGCGGGCCGCGGCTACCAGGCCCTCGAAGTCGCCGTCTGGCCCGGCACGGGAGGCCGCGACTTCGAAGCCGCCCACCTGCCCGTGGCCACCTTCACGGGCGAGGACGAGGAGCGCACCCGCGCCCTCCTCGACCGGCACGGCCTGGAGATCTCCGCGCTCGCCTACTACGAGAACCACCTCCACCCCGACCCGGCGCAGCGCGCCGCTTACGGCACCCACCTCAAGCACGCCATCGACACCGCCCAGCGCCTGAACGTCCCCTACGTGGGCACCTTCATCGGCCGCGACTGGACGAAGCCGGTCGCCGAGAACCTCGCCGAGGCGGAGCGCATCTTCCCCGAACTCGTCGACTACGCCGGTGAACGCGGCGTCAAGCTCATCATCGAGAACTGCGTGATGGAGGGCTGGCACCCGGACGGCTACCCCGGCAACCTCGCGTACTCCCCGGAGCTGTGGGAGTGGATGTTCGACCTGGGCCTGTACCTCAACTGGGACCCCTCCCACCTCACTTGGATCGGCATCGACCCGGTCGAGACCATCGCGCCGTACGCGGACCGGATCGTGCACGCGCAGGCCAAGGACGTCGAACTGCGCCCGCACGACCGGCAGCGCTACGGCCACTTCGGCCCCGCCCGCGACCGTACGAAGAACCCCTGGGACATGGGCTGGTGGCGCTACCGCGTGCCCGGCCGCGGGCAGGTCGACTGGGGAACGGTCCTCGACCGCCTCTACGAGCACGGCTTCACCGGCACCCTCTCCGTCGAGCACGAGGACCCCGTCTGGGGCGGCACCCCGGAAAAGGTCGTCCAGGGGCTCGACATCGCCCACAGCACGCTCCGCCCGCTGATCGTCGACTGACCCGGAGGACCGACACACCATGACCACCACGCACGCCACCCTCGCCGTCCAGCTGTTCAGCCTCCGCGAGGACCTGGACAAGGACCGCCCCGGCACCCTCGCCCGCCTCGCCGAACTCGGCTACCGCTACGTCGAGCCCTTCGGCTTCGGCGACTGGCGCACTCCGGCCGAGGTCCGCCTGGCCAAGGCTCGCGCACTCCGCGCTGACCTGGACGCTGCGGGCCTCTCGGTCTGCTCCCTCCACGCCTCGATCGCCGCCGGCGAGCTCGCCACCCTCGCCGAGGAGTGCCGCATCCTCGGCACCGACACCGTCTTCATCCCGATCCCCGGGCTCGTCGAGGGCTTCGACGGCGGGGACCACTTCGGCCGCGAGGTGTTCGGCGACCTGGACACCCTGACCCGGTTCGCCGCCCGCGTCGACGAGGCCGCCACCGAACTGGCAGGGCACGGCATCCGCCTCGGCTACCACAACCACGAGCTGGAGTGGACGACGCTGCCCGACGGCCGCCACGGGTACGACGTGTTCTGGGAGTTGACCGGCGCCCAGGTCATCGCCGAACTCGACGTCTACTGGGCGACGGTGGCGGGCCAGGACCCGGCGGCCGTGCTGCGCGCGCTCGACGGCCGCGTGGTGGCCGCACACCTCAAGGACGGCAAGGCGGTACGCCAGGAACCGCAGACCCCGATCGGCACGGGCGACGTCGACGTCCCCGCCGCGATCGAGGCCGGAGGCCCCACCCTCGCCTGGCACATCGCCGAAATCGACACAACAGAGCTGGACCGCTTCGACCTCCTGAAGCGCAACCGGGACGCGCTGCTGCAGCTGGGCACCGCGAGCCGCTGAGGCGGCGTCAAGCCTCTCTGGGCATATCAAGCCCCGCTCTTGGACGTGAGCCCGCGGGGTCCGGGGCGGAGCCCCGCGTCCGCAACCCCGCCGCGGCGCAACGAGAGGCCCCCCACATCCACCCTGGCTCGCAAGGAGGCGAACCATGGGATCCACCCCGCCCGCCGCCGCACAGGCCCCCGCTCCCACCATCCCCCACCCACCCGCAAGGCCCCGCCCCGGCTCATCGTCTTCCTCGCGATCGCCCAGGCCGGCCTGTACCTCGCCCTCCTCACACCCGTCTACGTCAGCCTCACCCTGAAGCTGCAGACGCTCACCGCCGACGGCGACGCCATCACCGCCCTGGCCACCGTCTCCTCGCTCGGCGCTGTCGGCGCCTTCCTCGCCAACCCGGTCTTCGGCCGGATCAGCGACATGACCACGGGCCGTTTCGGACGCCGCCGCCCCTGGCTGGTGTCCGGAGCGGCCGGGCTCACCGTCTGCCTGCTGGTGATCGCCCTCGCCCCCAACGTGGCCACCGTCGCCGTGGCCTGGCTGTTCGCCCAGGTCTGCGCGAACGCGGCGCTCGCCGCCTATCTGGCCTCGGTCGCCGACCAGGTGCCGACCCGGCAGCGCGGCAAGGTGTCCGGGCTCATCGGCCTGATGCAGAACGCGGGCGTGCTGGGCGCCGCGTACGCGGGTCAACTCCTCGGCCACGACATGCTGTTGCTGTTCATGGTGCCGGGCCTCGTGGGGCTCACCGCCATGGTGCTGTACGCGGTGATGCTCCCGGACGTCCCGCTGCGCGAGCGCCCGCGGACCGACGGCGGCTGGCGCACCGCGGTCAAGACGTTCTGGGTGAACCCGCGCCAACACCCCGACTTCGGCTGGGCGTTCGCCTCCCGCTTCATGGTGATCCTGGCGGCGTACATGTTCACCACGTTCCGGCTCATGTACCTGGAGCACCAGCTGGATCTGTCCGCGAGCGAGGCCACCGGCGCGATGGCCACCGGCATCCTCGTCTACACGGTCGCCCTGATGGTCGCCTCGCAGACGGCCGGATGGCTGTCGGACAAGACGGGCCGCCGCAAGGTGTTCGTGGGGGCGGCCACCCTGCTCTTCGGCATCGGCACGTACATGCTGGTGCACGTGGAGTCCATAGGGGCCTTCTACTGGGCGGAGTTGGTGCTCGGGCTCGGCTACGGCATGTACATCGGCGTGGACATCGCGCTGGTGATGGACGTCCTGCCGGACCCCGACAACGCGGCGAAGGACCTCGGTGTCTTCAATGTGGCCAACGCGGGCCCCCAGGCCCTCGCCCCGGGCCTCGCCGGCTTCCTCGTCACCACGGTCGGCGGCGACAGCTACGCGACGATGCTCCAGGTCGCGGCGGCGATCTGCGTGGTGGGCGCCCTGGTGGTGATCCCCATCAAGAAGGTCCGCTGATCAAGAAAGTCCGCTGACGGCCTCGCCGAGCACGGCCAGCAGCCGCTCCTGGCTCACCACTCCGGTCAGTACCTCGTCCTCGACGACGGCGACGGGCGCGGCGGTCCGCTGCGCGCACGGCGCGAACAGCTCGGCGAGCGGGGTGTTGGGGCCGACGCGGGCGGGCGCCTTCGCGAGCAGCTCGGTGTCGGTGAGGTCCGACCGGCCCGAGCAGGCGCGATGTGCGTCGGGGGACTCCATGACGGCCCCGGCGGTCAGCACCCGTGAACGGTCCACGTCCTGGATGAAGTTGGCGACGTAGTCGTCCGCCGGGCGGACCAGGATGTCCTCCGGCGTGCCGTTCTGCACGATGCGGCCGTCGCGCATGACGGCTATTCGGTCGCCGAGGCGCATGGCCTCGTTCAGGTCGTGCGTGATGAAGACGATGGTCTTCTTGAGCTTCTTCTGCAGCACGAGCAGTTGGTCCTGCATGTCCCGCCGGATCAGCGGGTCGAGGGCGCTGAACGACTCGTCCATCAGCAGCAGTTCGGCGTCGGTGGCGAGCGCGCGGGCGAGGCCGACGCGCTGCTGCATGCCGCCGGAGAGCTCGTCGGGGAAGGACTTCTCCCAGCCCTTGAGCCCGGTCAGCTCCAGGGCCTCCGTGGCCCGCCGCTCGCGCTCCGCGCGCGGCACACCCTGCACCGCGAGGCCGTAGGCCGCGTTCTCGAGCACACTGCGGTGCGGGAACAGCGCGAAGTGCTGGAAGACCATGCTGATCTTGTGGGAGCGGACCGCCCGCAGCTCCTTGGCGGGCAGGGCGGTCAGGTCCTGTCCGTCGAACTTCACGTGTCCGGAGGTCGGCTCCGACAGACCGTTGAGCATGCGCAGGAGCGTCGACTTGCCCGAGCCCGACAGGCCCATGACGACGAAGATCTTGCCGGACTCCACCGAGAAGGAGGCGTCGATCACGCCCGCGGTGGTCCCTTCGGATCGCAGCTCCTCGCGGTCGGTTCCGGAGCGGAGCCGCTCGACCGCCTCTTCCTGTCGCCTGCCGAAGACCTTGTACAGGTGCTCGGCCTCAAGCCTGACTGACACATGAACCTCGTCTCGTCGACCTCTTCGACCTGCGAAAAGTTGCAGAATCAAGCAGTGTTCGTCGGCGGTGGCGCCTGCCCCGGGCCCGGCGGGGCAAACACTCCGTATTCCGCTCGCCCATGTGTCGTCATCCGGCGCCGCGCATCCCGAACGCGCGGGCGGCCTCCGCGAAGGCCCGGATCCGCGCGGTCTCGCTGGTGGTGCGCCACACCAGCGCCCACTCGGTCGGCGGCGCGTCCCGGATCGGCAGGAACTCCACGCCGGGGTGGCGGTAGTAGCGCAGGACGTGCGCGTTGAGCGGCGTGATCACGGCGCGGGCGGCGACCTGCGTGAGGACCTCGTGGAAGGTGCGTACGCGGAGGCCGCGGGGGATCGCGCGCCCGCTGGGCGTACGGGTGGGCACCATGGCCGCGGCCCAGTCCTGCGGCACCTCGGGGCCGACGTCGACGACGGCGCGGCCCGCCAGGTCCTCCAGGGAGACATCGGTGTGCCCGGACAGTTCGTGCCCCGCCCACACCGCGAGCACCCGCCCCTCCGTCAGCACCACGGGGCCCACGGACACGTCGGGCTCGTCGACCGGCAGCCACAGCACCAGCACGTCCACCTCACCGCGGCGCAGCGGGCCGTACGGATCGCTGAAGTGGATCTCCTGCAACCGCACCTCGCACTCGGGATACAGCTTGCCGAAGTGCCCGATGTGGGACCGCAGTTCATGGCCGAGCGCACCCATCACGCCGAGCGTGAGCGTGCCGGACACACCACGGGCGGCGGCGCCGGCCTCCGCGACGGCGGCGTTGATGGCCTCCTGCCCCTGCCGCAGGCCCTCGGCCAGGCGCCGGCCGATCGGCGTGAGCCGCACCGACCGGCTGGTCCGCTCGAACAGGGCCGCGCCGATCCGCCGCTCCTGCGTCTTGACCACCTGGCTGACCCTGGCCGCCGAGATGTGCAGCCGCTCGGCGGTCCGGCCGAAGTGCAGCTCGTCCGCGAGCGTCAGGATGATCTCGATGTCACGCAGCTCCACCCCTGGCCCCCTCCCCATCGTTAACGCGGGGATTATCGCTCGTTACCGGGACGGCCGTTGATACCGTCCACGGCAACGAGGACCCTTGGCCGTATGTCCACCACCGTCGTCATCGTCACCGTCCTGACGGCCCTCTGGGTCGCCTTCTCCGGTGTCTCGCTGCTGCGCCGCGCCGAGTTCGTCGTGGATCCCCTCGTCTCGTACGGGGTCCCCGAGACCTGGTGGCCCCGGCTCGCCGTGGCCAAACTCCTGGGCGCCGCAGGCCTGTTGGCGGGTCTCGCCGTGCCGGCCGTCGGCATCGCGGCCGCGATCGGCCTGGTCCTGTACTTCGTCGGCGCGGTCGTCACCGTGCTGCGGGCGCGCTCCTACAAGACGGTCGCGTTCCCGGTGCTGTATCTCGCCCCGGTCGTCGCGACGTTGGCCGTTGCGCTGTAGGGCCCGGTGGCGGGGCGGCGCTCACCGCTTGTCGCGTGGGACGTAGAAGTCGGGGCGCTTCGGGATGTCCGTGGTGACGACCCGGCCCGAGGTGCGGGACTCGACGGTGGCGCCGGTGATGACGGTGGCGGCGTAGCCGTCCCAGGCGGAGGGGCCTGTGGGCTCGCGGCCCGCCGTCAGGTGCGCGACCCACTCGCGGAACTCGGTGTCGAAGGCGTCGGCGAAGCGGCCCGTCCAGTCCGGCAGGATCGCCGTGCTGTGCGCGCCCGCCGTGCGCACCCCGACCGCCGCCGGGTCGGGCAGCCGGACCAGGCCCTCCTCGCCGACCGTCTCGCACTGAATGTCGTAGCCGTAGCGGCAGTTGACGAAGACCTCCAGGTCGATACGGACGCCCTGCGCGGTCTCGAAGAGCATGAACTGGGGGTCGGTGAGGTGTGCGTGCTTCCGCGTCGTCGAACGCGGGATGATCACCTGCGTCGAGACGATCTCGTCGTCCAGGAGCCAGCGCAGCACGTCGATCTCGTGCACCGCCGTGTCGAGGGCGGCCATGTCGGAGGTGTAGGACTCCACGGACGAGGCGTTGCGGTGTGCGCAGTGCACCATCAGCGGGGTGCCGATCCGGCCCGCGTCGATGACGTCCTTCATCTGCCGGTAGCCCTGGTCGAAGCGGCGCATGAAGCCCACCTGGACGAGTCGGCTGCCGTGCGCCTGCTCGGCCTCGACGATCTTCAGACAGTCCTCGGCGGTGGTGGCGAGCGGCTTCTCGCAGAACACGGGCTTGCCCGCCGCGATGGCGTTCAGGACATGCTCGGCGTGGGTCGGCCCCCACGACGTGACGAGCACCGCGTCGACATCATCGGAGGCGATCAGTGAGGCACCGTCGGCGTACACCTTCGCGCCGGGGTACCGCGCCGCCTCGGCCGCGCGCTCCGCGTCGATGTCGGTCACCGCGGTGACCCGCGCCCCCACGACCACATCGGTGAGCCGGCGGATGTGCTCCCGGCCGATCCAGCCGGCTCCGATGACACCTATGCGCACCGTCTTCTCCTCAGACATCACCGTTCACCTCGCGGAGCTTCTCCTCGACCTCTGCCGCCGTGGGCATGGCGTCCGAACAGGCGAGACGGCCCGCCACCAGCGCGCCCGCCGCATTGGCGAACGACACCGTCCGCGCCACGTCCCAGCCCGAAAGAAGGCCATGGCACAGCGCACCGCCGAACGCGTCACCCGCGCCGAGCCCGTTGACCACGTCCACCGGCACCGGCGGCAGCTCGGCCACCGCGCCGTCGCGGTCCATGGCGAGCACGCCCTTGGGGCCCTGCTTCACGACGGCCAGCTCAGCTCCCGCCGCCAGCAGTGCCGTTGCCGCCGCGCGCGGCTCCCGCTCGCCGGTCGCGATCTCGCACTCGTCGAGATTGCCGACGGCCACCGTGGTGTGGGCGAGCGCCTCGCGGTAGTACACCCGCGCCTGGGCGGTGTCCTCCCAAAACATGGGCCGCCAGTCCAGGTCGAAGACCGTCGTCCCCTGCTTCGCCCGGTGCTGGAGCGCCGCCAGCGTCGCCGACCGGGAGGGCTCCTCGCTCAGCCCCGTCCCCGTCACCCAGAAGATGCGGGCCGCCGCCACCGCGTCCAGATCGAGGTCGTCGGGGCTGATGTCCAGGTCCGGGGCCTTCGGCAACCGGTAGAAGTACAGCGGGAAATCGTCCGGCGGGAAGATCTCGCAGAACGTCACCGGCGTCGGCGCGACGTCCGACGTTCCGACGAACGAGGCGTCGACTCCGTAGCCAGCCAAGGCAGTTCGTACGAAATCGCCGAAGGGGTCCCCGCCCGTCTTCGTGATCACCGACGTACGCCGCCCGTAGCGGGCCGCGGCGACCGCGACGTTCGTCGGGCTGCCGCCGAGGTACTTCCCGAACGTCGACACCTCCGCGAGCCCTACGCCCGTCTGGAGCGGATACACGTCCACTCCCACGCGGCCCATGGTCAAAACATCGAACGGCATCTCGGCTGGCGTCCCTTCGCTCCGGGCTTCTGGTGCGCTCTGGCCCGAGTACGATCGTCCTTGTTCAAATGTCATGTCAATGGGTGGTCGGCCGCTCGCGGCGGCCCCGTGTGCTCGAGAAAGGCCGACCAGTGACACCGAACGTTCCCGCCGACCCGACCGTGCTGCACCCGATGCCGGAGCAGCCGCGGGTCGTCCTCCTCAAGCCCCTGGTCAAGTCGCCGCTCATCGAGGTCGGCGAGTTCTCGTACTACGACGACCCGGACGACGCGACCGCCTTTGAAACCCGCAACGTGCTGTACCACTACGGGCCGGAGAAGCTGGTCATCGGGAAGTTCTGCGCGCTGGGGGAGGGCGTGCGGTTCATCATGAACGGCGCCAACCACCGCATGGACGGCGCCTCCACGTTCCCGTTCCCGATCATGGGCGGCTCCTGGGCCGAGCACTTCGACCTCATCACCGGGCTGCCGGGGCGGGGCGACACCGTGGTCGGCAACGATGTGTGGTTCGGCTACCGCGCGATGGTGATGCCCGGCGTCCGCATCGGGCACGGGGCGGTGATCGCCTCGGGGGCCGTGGTCGTCGACGACGTTCCCGACTACGGCGTCGTCGGCGGCAATCCGGGTCGCGTCATCCGCCGCAGGTACGGCGACGCCGACGTCGAGCGGCTGCTTCAAGTGGCGTGGTGGGACTGGCCGTTGGAGCACATCACCGCGCACGTGCGGGACATCATGTCGGGGAGCATCGACGACCTGGAGCGGGCCGCGCCGACCGGCTGAGCCGGGACGGCGGGCCCGCCGGGCGGGGGCTCTCAGTGCACGGGCCTTCAGCGCACAGGCCTTCGGCGCACGGGCCCTCAGTGCAGGCAGAGGCAGAAGGGGTGGCCGGCCGGGTCCGCGTAGACCCGCCAGTTGGTGCCCGGCCGGATCTGGTCCGTCCGCTCGAGGAGCGTCGCGCCGAGCGCGAGCACCCGCTGCTCGTCCGCTTCGAGGTCGTCCACGTCGAAGTCCAGGTGGATCTGCTGCGGGCGGTCCTGGCCGGGCCACTGCGGCGGCTGGTAGCTGTCCACACGCTGGCAGGCGAGGCGGGTCCCCTCGAACCCCGTCACATCGACCCAGTCGGGATCGTCCGGGTCCAGGACCACCCGGCCGCCGAGCAGCTCCGCGTAGAACTCGGCGAGCTGTACGGGGTCGGCACAGTCCAGCGCGACCGCCTGCAGTTTACGAATCACTTCCGGCACTCCTCGCTCTTCCGTCGCTACTGCGACATCCTGCACGGGAAGTGTCGTACCCGCCACCGCGGCGGACACACCCGCCGCGGTGGCGCTCCGTCAGCCGCGACCGATCAAGTCCGGTGCGCGCTCCGGAAGTTGATCGGCGGCGGTGTCGGTGCCCGCGCCGATGTCGGAGTTCTCGCCACCCGCCCGCCGCCACAGCGGCTTCAGCCGGTACGTGAACAGGTACACGACGACCGCGCCACCCGCGGCGACGAGCATGCTGAGGTCGCCGGCGCCCGGGTGGGCCGAGGCGAAGGCACCGGTGTAGATGTCGGACACCCAGAAGGGCACGGACGCCGCGACGCCGACGGCCCACGCCACCAGGCCCCAGTCGACGATCCGGGAACGGTCGTAGAGCTCGGCGATCCTGCGGGGGTCGCCGCGCCCGCCCAGGTAGAAGTCGATCAGGAGCACGGCGGCGAACGGGGCGATGAAGTACGCGGTCAGGTTGAGGAAGACCTTGAACTTGTCCTCCGTGCCGGAGGCGCCCCACAGGCTGATCCCGTAGGCGAGGACGCAGATCCCGGCCACCGCCTGCGTGCGGGTGACGGGGATCTTGAGGGTCTGGACGGAGATCGCGCCGCCGTAGACGTTGAGGAAGTTCTGCGCCAGGGCGGACAGGCCCACGGCGACGAGGGCGGGGACGGCGAACGGGCCCATCAGCTGGTGCAGGGCGGTGATGGTGTCCGAGCTGGAGGCGGAGGCGCCGACCACGACGCCCAGGATGCCGAGCCAGGCGATGGTGAGGAAGTTACCGAAGGCGGTGTACCAGGTGGTCTGCCGGACGACCTTCGCGGTGTCGGGCAGGTAGCGCGAGTAGTCGGAGGCGAAGGGCATCCACGCCACGAGGAACGCCAGGAACCAGCCACCGAGGGTGATCGAGCCGCCGGTCGCGCCGACATAGCCCTCCGCGTGCGGGTTGGCCTCGAAGAGGCTGCCGCCGCGCACCACCGCCACGACCGTGATCAGCACGAACAGCGGGGTGAGGACGTACGTCAGCGCCCGCTGCAGGAAATTGATCATGTTGTAGCCGAAGATGGCGACCACGAGCTCGACCACGGTGAGCAGGAGGGCGCACAGCCAGTACGGCAGGTGGCTCAGCTCCGCGAAGGCCTTGCCGCCGAGGATGACCGTGACGGCCGCCCAGCCCACACCGGAGAAGACGTTGATGTAGGCGACGGGCAGGAAGTTGCCGAAGAAGCCCAGCGGCCCCCTCGCCTGGATCTGCTGCGGCACACCGAGGCGGACGCCCATGCGCGACATGACGGCCATCAGGACGGCGCCGACACCGGCGCCGACAACGATCGCGGCGACGGCGGTGGTGAAGCTGAGCCCGAACCACGCGGCGCTGAAGCCGAGCAGGATGACCGGGAAATTGAGGCCGGCCGCGAACCACACGAAGAACTGTGAGCTCGGTTTACCGTGTCGCTCGCTGTCGGGGATGTGGTCGACACCGAACGGCTCGACCTTGGTGACGGCGCTGCCGTAGACAGGCGGCCCCTGTGCGTCATGGGTCATGGGTGCTCCAAAGAACGTGGGTGCGGGAAGCGGACGCGAGTCACCACGGAAGGGGCGCCGTCTGCGAGATGTCGAAGAAGCCGCCACCGCTGTAGACGAGCGGGGCGAGCTCAGAATGAGACGCCGACACTACACGTCCGGTGAAGACGGTGTGACTCCCGGCCTCCAGGCGCTCGCCGATCTCCACCTCAAGGCGGGCGGCGGAGCCCTCGAGCAGCGGGGCGCCGTGCTCCCCGGGCGCCCAGTCGAGGTCGGCGAACTTGTCGGTGCCCTTGCTCGCGAACACCTTCGCCACGTCGAGCTGGTCGGCCGCGAGGATGTTGATGCCGATGTGGGTGGCACGGTGCAGCGCGGGGTGTGTCGACGAGCTGCGCTGGACGCACACCAGGACCATCGGCGGGTCGAGCGAGATGCTGGAGAACGCGTTCACCGCGAGGCCCCTGGGGGTCCCGTCGTCGTCGGTGGTGACCACGGTGACACCGGTGATGAACTTGCGGTGCACCCCCTTGACCAGGTCGGCGTCGACGGCGGCCTCGTGCGCCGTCGTGATGATGCCGAGCGCTTCGAGGAGCTGCCGTGAGTCGAAGGTCACGGACTCCTCGGTGACGGTGTCACCGTCGAAGCGGGCGAACGTGGCGCCCGACACCTCGACGGGCCTGCCGGTGGGCGGCACACCCATGAACGTGTCGGTGTGCCGGCCCGTGCTGCGCCAGCGCACGGCCAGCCGGTCCCCGTCCACGACGAGGTCCTCGATCTCGGTGTGCAGATCGGGGAACGCCGCGCGCACCGCGCTGATGCTCTCCTTGAACCCCGCGCGGTTCTGAGCTGTGCCGGCCGGCCCGCGGCGGCGCACGTAGCCGGGGCTCAACACGGCGTCCAGAGCGTCGACCTCACCCCGGTTCCAGGCCGCGTCCCAGGCGGCGCGGAGGCGGGCGGGGCGGTCGGTGGCATGTTCCAGAGTGACTGACATGGCGGCTCCATCGATCGGATCGGCCTGCTCTTGCATGGCAGATCTGTTGTATGGCAGAGGACCGTAGGAATCGGGCATCCGTCATGTCAATGGTTCGGACGGAATTCGCTGCTCCCTTGGCTGTATTACCGGGAACTCCTAGGTCAGGGGCGCCTGTTTGCTGCCGCCCCTTGACGGCTACCCGGGTCACTCTTAGCCTCACTGCCATGGCACAGCAACCATCAGCAGGCCAACAGCTGTGGGCCACGCCCACACGAGGCAGACTGCGCAAGGTCGTCACCGTGGTGGACGAGGTCCTCCTGGAACTCGGCCGCCCGGTCGCGACCCCCGTACGCCGCGTCGCCGCGGCCGCCGTCATCGAGAACCCCTGGGCCGGGCGCGGATTCGTCGCCGACCTGCAGCCCGAGGTGGAGGAGATCGCGCCCGGCATCGGCCGCCTCCTCACCGACCGGCTGATCGAGACGCTGGGCGGCGTGGAGCATGTCGAGGCGTTCGGCAAGGCGGCCGTCGTCGGGCTCGACGGGGAGATCGAGCACGGCGGGGCATTGATCCACACCCCGTACTTCGGCAATGTGCTGCGCGAGCTGACCGAGGGCACCTCGATCATCGTGTTCAGCGACGACCGGCTCGCGGCGGGCGAACCGCTGACCGTCCCGGTGTGGCACAAGACCGCCGCCGCCACCCGCTCCCACTACCAGACCGTCCAGATCCGGGTGCCGGACGCGCCGCGCCCCGACGAGATCGTCGTCGTGGCCGCCGCCGCCTCGGGGCCGCGCCCCAACGCCCGTATCGGAGACCGCCGCCAGGACCCCGTGGTCCGCCTCGCCGACTTGGAGACCGCCCGATGAACCTCCGCAAGATCCTGACCTACGTCGAAGACATCCACGCCGAGGGCGGCCGCCCCGTCGACTCGGTGGCACGCACCGCGGTGGTGCTCGCCGTGATCGAGAACCCGTGGGCGGGCCAGGGCTTCGTCACCGACCTGCTGCCCGGCATCGACGAAGTGGCGCCCCAGCTCGGCGAGTTGCTCGCGCCGCGTGTCGTCGAGGCGCTCGGCGCGCCCGTCGAGGCGTACGGGAAGGCCGCCATCGTCGGCCTCGACGGCGAGGTCGAGCACGGCAGCGCCCTCATCCACACGCTGAAGTTCGGCGACCACTTCCGCAAGGCGGCGAACGCCACCACGCTGCTCCCGGCCGTGGAGAAGCGCGCGGTCGCCGGAGGTGTCTTCGACATCCCGCTGAAGCACATCACCGACGCCACCATCCGCTCCCACCACCAGAGCATCGAGGTACGGGTCCCGGACGGACCGCGCGCCGACGAGATCGTCATCGGCCTCGCCGCCGCGGCCCAGGGCCGCCCGCAGGCCCGCCTCGCCCCGCTCGCCACCGAGCAGTAGGCACCGCCATGGACAAGCCGCCCCTCGTACTCCTGCATGGCGTCGGCCTCGACCGCACCATGTGGGAGCCCGTCACCGCCCTGCTGGCCGACCGCTTCACCGTCATCGCTCTCGATCTGCCCGGACACGGCGCCCGCCCGCCCGTGCGCGGCGACGTGACCCTGACGGAGCTCGCCGACGGGGTCGCCGAGCACATCCCGGCAGGCTCGCACCTCGTCGGGTTCTCGCTCGGCGCGCTGGTAGCCCAGCAACTCGCTCTGCACCGGCCGGAGTTGACGCGCACGCTCACCTCGGTGAGCTCGGTCTGTCGCCGCACCCCCGACGAGCGGGCGGCCGTCCGGACCCGGCTGCGCAATGCCGAGAGCGACTTCGCGGCGAGCACCGCGGCGTCCATCGAGCGCTGGTACGCGGGCACCACCGTGCCGTCCGGCGTGGTGCGCCGCACCGAGGCGACATTGCGCGCGAATGATGTCGACTCCTTCCTGGGCTGCTACCGGGTGTTCGCGCACGCCGACGCCGAGCTCGGCCCGCGGCTCGGTGACATCACCGTGCCCTCCCTCGCCGTGACCGGGGAGAACGACCCCGGCTCCACGCCGGAGATGACACACCGCCTCGCCGCGGTGCTGCCCGCCTGCCGGGCCGTGATCGTGCCCGGAGCGCGACACATGCTGCCCGTCGAACGCCCTGAGGCGTTCGCCGAGGCCCTCACCACGTTCCTCACACAGAGCGCACAGCTCACCGACGAGAGCGCACCTGGAGACACCGCACATGTCTGAGCCCACGACGCTCACGACCTGGAAGCACTTCATCGGCGGCAGGTGGGTCGAGCCCGCCGCCGGCGAGTACTTCGACAGCACCGACCCGGCCACCGGCCGCACCCTCTACCGCGCCGCCCGTGGCACCGCCGCCGACATCGACAAGGCCGTCGCCGCCGCGCGCGCCGCCTTCGAAGACCCGGGCTGGCGCGACCTGAGCCAGACCAGGCGGGGCCACCTCCTGCGCCGCCTCGGCGAGCTGATCGCCGAGAACGCCGAGGAACTCGCCCTCATGGAGTCGCGGGACAACGGCAAGCTGCTGCGCGAGATGCGCGGCCAACTCGCCTCGCTGCCCGAGTACTTCCACTACTACGCGGGCCTCGCCGACAAGATCCACGGCGAGACGATCCCCACCTCCGACCGCGCCGTCCTCAACTACACGGCGCGCGAGCCCCTCGGCGTCGTGGGCGCGATCACCCCGTGGAACTCGCCGCTGACCCTGACCACCAGCAAGCTGGCCCCCGCCCTGTGCGCGGGCAACACGGTGGTCGTCAAGCCCTCCGAGTACACCTCGGCCAGCGGGCTGCGTCTCGCGGAGCTGGCCCTGGAGGCCGGCTTCCCGCCCGGCGTCGTCAACGTCGTCACCGGATACGGCGCCGAGGCCGGTGGGCCCCTCGTCGACCACGAGGGCCTCGCCAAGATCTCCTTCACCGGTTCCACGGCGACCGGATCGAAGATCGCCGCGTCGGCCGCGGGCCGCTTCATCGGCTCCACCCTCGAGCTCGGTGGCAAGTCGCCGCAGATCGTCTTCGAGGACGCCGACGTGGCGAACGCCGCGATGGGTGTCATCGCCGGTGTCTTCGCCGCGGCCGGGCAGACCTGCATCGCCGGCAGCCGCGTCTTCGCCCACCGCTCCGTCTACGACGAGCTCCTGGAGCGGGTCTGCGAGCGCGCCAAGTCCATCCGCATCGGCGACCCCCTCGACGAGGCCACCGAACTCGGCCCGCTCGCCTTCGAGGCGCAGCGCGACAAGGTCGCCGCGTACGTCGACCTCGGGCGCGAGGAGGGCGCCCGCGTGCTGACCGGCGGCGCGCCCACCGATGGCGGCACGGGCGGCTGCTTCTACGAGCCGACCGTCCTGGTCGACGTCGACAACAGCATGCGCGTGGTCCGCGAGGAGATCTTCGGCCCGGTCGTCGCGATCATGCCGTTCGACACCGAGGACGAGGTCGTGGGCCTCGCCAATGACACCGAGTACGGCCTCGCGGCCGGGATCTGGACCACCAACCTGTCCCGCGCCCACCGGGTGGCGGGCCGCCTCGACGCGGGCACGGTCTGGGTCAACACCTACCGGGCCATGTCCCCGATGTCACCGCGCCAGGGCTTCAAGGCCAGCGGCGTCGGCGTCGAGCACGGCACCGAGACCATCAAGGAGTACACCCGGCTCAAGAGCGTATGGATCAACACGAGCGAGGAGCCCGTGGCCGACCCGTTCACGATGCGGAGCTGAGGCCCGCCATGCCACAGATCACCGTCACGCTCGCCGAGGGCCGTACCCCCGAGCAGATCCGCACCCTGCAGCACGAGGTCCATGAGGCCGTGCTGCGCTCGATCGACACCCGGCCCGAGTACATCCGGGTCGTCGTCCACGAGGTGCCCGCGACGCACTGGTCCACCGCAGACACCACGATCGCCGAGATGCGGGCCACCGCCACCGCCACCGCTACCGAAGAAGAAGCCACCCCGACCGCAGCAAAGGAGCTGTCATGAGGTTTTCGCTGTTCGTGCACATGGAGCGCTGGGACGAGAGCACCACCCACCGCGAACTCTTCGAGAACCTCACCGAGCTGACGCAGATGGCCGAGGCCGGCGGATTCAGCACGGTGTGGGTCGGCGAGCACCACGCCATGGAGTACACGATCTCGCCCAGCCCGATGCCGATCCTGGCGCACTTGGCGGCGAAGACCGACACCATCCGGCTCGGCGCGGGCACCATCATCGCCCCGTTCTGGCACCCGGTCCGGGCCGCGGGGGAGACCGCGCTCCTCGACGTGATCAGCAACGGCCGGGCCGAGGTCGGGATCGCCCGCGGCGCGTACCAGATCGAGTTCGACCGCCTCGCCGACGGACTCAAGGCCTCCGACGGCGGCAAGCACCTGCGCGAACTCGTCCCCGCCGTACGGGCGTTGTGGCAGGGCGACTACGCGCACGACGGCGAGATCTGGCAGTTCCCGACGTCGACCAGCGTGCCCAAGCCCGTGCAGCAGCCCACCCCGCCGATGTGGGTCGCCGCCCGCGACCCCGCCTCGCACGACTTCGCCGTCTCCCAGGGCTGCAACGTCATGGTCACCCCGCTGATGAAGGGCGACGAGGAGGTCGCCGCCCTCAAGGAGAAGTTCGACACCGCCGTCACCAACCACCCCGAGGTGGAGCGCCCCGACATCATGGTGCTGCGCCACACCCATGTGCACGCCCCGGAGGACCCGGAGGGCTGGCGCCCGGCCGCCGAAGGAATCAACAAGTTCTACCGCACCTTCGACGCCTGGTTCGGCAACAAGAAGGCCCCGGTCAACGGCTTCCTGGAGCCCAGCCCCGAGGAGAAGTTCGCCGAGCGCCCCGAGTTCGCGCCCGAGGCCCTGCGCAAAACCGCGATGATCGGCACGCCCGCCGAGGTCATCGAGCGGCTGCGCGGCTACGAGGAGCTGGGCGTCGACGAGTACAGCTTCTGGATCGACAACACGCTCTCGCACGAGGAGAAGCGCGAGTCGCTGAAGCTGTTCATCAAGGAGGTCGTCCCGGCCTTCCAGTAGGTCACCCGCCCACACGGCATTGCCCGCCCTCTTGCATGGCAATTCCGGGATTCCCCGTCGATTGACGCCATGCGTCCCCGAAGACTAGGTTCTCGTGCCATGCAAGAGCCCAAGCACCTCGCACGCAGGCCGCTCCAGCAGACCAGCATGCAGGCGAAGGTCGCCGAAGAGCTGCGCCGGATGATCATCAGTGGGGAGCTGCCGCCGCGCTCCAGCCTCTCCGAGATGACGCTGTCGCAGACCTTCGGCGTCAGCCGCACCCCGATCCGTGAAGCCCTCAAGCAGCTCCAGATCGAGGGCCTGGTGGAGGTGCGCCCGCGGGTCGGCACGTTCGTCGCCGTGCCCTCGCGCCGCGAGATCACGGAACTCTTCCAGATGAAGGAGCTCCTCGAGGGCGCGGCGGCCCGCCTCCTCGCCTTCCGCGGCAACGTCCCCGAGGTGGAACGACTCGCCGCCAACATGAGCGCCGCCGACGACGCGGTGCGCGCCGGCGACTCGGAGCAGTACGAGAAGCTGGTGCACGACTTCCACGAGCTGATCATGGTCGGGGCCGACAACTCCAAGCTGGAGGCCCACTACCGCACCCTGATGAACCAGCTCGCCTACGCCCGCCTCGTCCGCACGTCCCTGTCCCAGCCCGGCCGCCTCACCGAGTCCGACCACGAGCACCACCGCGTCCTCGACCTCATCCGCGCCAAGGACGGCGACGGCGCGGAGCGCGTCATGCGCGAACACGTGCGGCGCAGCCACCAGGCGCTCATGGCGGGGATGGACGACGAGCGGTTCAAGGACTGAGGTAATTCAGGTGCGGACGTCGCGCCCCGTGGTGTGTCATCACCGGCATGGCCATCGAGTTGGTGACACCGGAAGTCGACGAGCTAGGTGACGTCGTCGACGTACTGCGCACATGGCAGCACGACGCCGCGCCCATGCAGTTGCACCCCGGCGACCTGGGCTGGTACTGGCGGACCGGCGCGGAGCGCACCGCGGCGGACGTCCGGACGTGGCGCCGCGGCGGGCGGGTCCTCGCCGTCGGCCTGCTGGACGGCCCCACCCTGCTGCGGCTGACCCTCGCGCCCGACGCCCACCAGGACCCGCAGCTGGCGCGGCAGTTGCTCGCCGACGCGGGGGAGCCGAAGCGCGGGGTCCTGCCCGAGGGGCCGGTCGACATCGAGGCTCCCCGGGGTGTCCTGCTGGATGACCTCTTGGCCGGTGCCGGCTGGCGCGCCGGCGAGGCGTGGACGCCGCTGCGGCGCGATCTCAGCGAGCCGGTCCGGCCCCCGGACGTGCGGATCGAGGTCGCGGGCCCGGATCGGGCGGACGAGTACGCCGCCGTGCACCGGGCGGCCTTCGACGGGTCGAGGTTCAGCGGAGCGGAGTGGCGCGCGATGGCGGCCGGGGCCCCGTACCCGGAGGCGCGGTGTCTGCTCGCGTACGACGACGGGGGCGCGGCGGTGGCGGCGGTGACCGTGTGGTCGGCGGGGCCGGGGCGGCCCGGGCTGCTCGAACCCATGGGGGTGCACCGGGACCACCGCGGCCGTGGTCACGGGGCGGCGATCTCCGTCGCCGCGGCGGCCGCGCTCCGCGCACTCGGCGCGTCGTGCGCCCTCGTGGGCACACCCAGCGCCAACACCGCGGCGGTGGCCACCTACAAGGCGGCCGGCTTCCAGGCGCTACCGGAGGTCAGGGACCGCTGCCGGGCGGCGCAGTGACTTCTGGTCGCCAACCGTGCTAGTCGCCGGTGGTGCCGTCCGCCATCTCCCGCAGGATGTCGATGTGCCCGTTGTGGCGCGAGGTCTCCTCGATGAGGTGCATCAGGATCCAGCCGAGGGTGACATGCGTGCCGTCCCTGACCGGGCGCTTCGCCGTCGCCAACAGGTCCGTGTCCGCGACCAGTTGACGGTAGCGGGCGCTCTGCTCCTCGTACTCGGCGACGAGTTGGGGGACGGGGGTCCCGGCTCCGAGCCGCATCTCGCGGTCCGGGTCCTCGTCCGTCCACGGGCCCGCGTCCTCCTCGCCGAGGAAGATCACCTGGAACCAGTGGTACTCGACCCACCGCAGGTGGTTGATCAGGCCGCCCAGGGTCATGAGGGGCGAGCCGGGCAGCGGCGCCGCGCCCCCGTGCTCGGGTGCGAGGTCGGCGCACTTGGCGACGGCTGTGGCGCGCGCGTAGTCGAGGAAGTGGGTGAGCATCGTCCGCTCGTCCCAGGACGGCGGCATGTCGGTGCGTGTCATGGCGTGATCCTGGCACGCACCGACAGGGCGCGGTACCGGTTATCGCCGCCGGCGCCGGGTCACGCCGCCCCGGCCCCGCCCAGACGCTCCCGCAGCGTGCCCGCGAACTCCTCCGCGCGGCCCAGCTGTTTGCGCAGATCCGCGACGCGGTCGGCCGCCGCCTGCTCGAAGTGGCGGACACGGTCCAGGAGTTGCTCGCGCTCGTCGCCCTCGGGCGGCGGCGTCGCGTCGAGGCGGTCCGTGGCGTCCAGGAGGTCCCGCATCTGGTCGAGGGTGAAGCCGAGCGGCTTCATGCGGCGGATCACCATCAGGCGGGCCACGTCGTGCTCGGTGTAGAGGCGGAAGCCCCCCTGCGAGCGGGCGGACGGGATGACGAGGCCCGTCTCCTCGTAGTGCCGGATGGTGCGCAACGACAGCTCGGTCCGCGTGGCGACCTCGCCGATCTGCATGTGCTCGCTGCTCACGCGGCGCCTTTCTCCGTGTCTGCGTGGTGTCACCGGGGCCACACTCGGCGACGCCGATCCCTACCCTAACGTTAGGGTAGAGTTGTCGGATGTCAGGGTTGGCCGCACGCCGCCCGTTCTCCCGCTCGCACAGGCCGCGTGACGCCGGTGTGCCCGACCACGACAGGTTACTTTCTCTTGTCCCCCTCTCCCGCCCCTTCCGCTCCGTCACCGGCCGCCCGGCTGCGCCGCCTGCGCCCCGACTGGTGGTCCGACCCGAAGGTGTGGCGCACCGAGATCCTGGGCGGGCTCGTGGTGGGGCTCGCGCTGATCCCCGAGGCGATCTCGTTCTCGGTCATCGCGGGCGTCGATCCGCAGATCGGTCTCTTCGCCGCGTTCACGATGGCCGTGACCATCTCCATCGTCGGCGGGCGGCGCGCCATGATCTCGGCGGCCACCGGCGCCGTCGCGCTGGTCATCGCGCCGCTCAACCGGGAGCACGGATTCGGATATCTGGTCGCCGCGGTGATCCTGGCCGGTGTCTTCCAGATCGTCCTCGGCGCGCTCGGCGTGGCCAAGCTGATGCGGTTCGTGCCGCGCAGCGTGATGGTCGGCTTCGTCAACGCGCTCGCCATCATGATCTTCATGGCCCAGGTGCCCGAGATGACGGACGTGCCGTGGGCCGTCTACCCGCTGATCGTCGCCGGGCTCGCGCTGATGGTGTTCTTCCCGAAGGTCACCAAGGCGGTCCCGGCCCCGCTCGTCTCCATCGTCATCCTGACCGTCATCACCGTCGCCGCCGGGATCGCGGTGCCGACCGTGGGGGACAAGGGCGCGCTGCCGTCCTCGCTGCCGGTGCCGGGCCTGCCGGACGTGCCGTTCACCCTGGAGACGCTGAAGATCATCGCTCCGTACGCGCTCGCCATGGCGCTCGTCGGGCTCATGGAGTCCCTGATGACGGCGAAGCTGGTCGACGAGATCACCGACAGCCGCTCGTCCAAGACCCGCGAGTCGATCGGGCAGGGCATCGCCAACATCGTCACCGGTTTCTTCGGCGGCATGGGCGGCTGCGCCATGATCGGGCAGACGATGATCAACGTAAAGGTGTCCGGTGCCAGGACCCGCCTGTCCACGTTCCTCGCGGGCGTGTTCCTGATGGTGCTGTGCGTGGTCTTCGGGCCCGTCGTCTCCGAGATCCCGATGGGCGCCCTGGTCGCCGTCATGGTGATGGTGTGCTTCGCGACGTTCGACTGGCACTCCATCGCCCCGAAGACGCTGAAGCGGATGCCGGCCGGCGAAATCGTCGTGATGGTGCTGACCGTCGTGGTCGTGGTCGCCACCAGCAACCTCGCGATCGGTGTCGTCGTCGGCTCGATCACCGCGATGGTCATCTTCGCCCGGCGCGTCGCCCACGTCGCGAACGTCACCTCGGTCACCGACCCCGACGGCGGCCAGGTCGTCTACTCGGTCACCGGTGAGCTCTTCTTCGCCTCCTCCAACGACCTGGTGACCCGGTTCGACTACGCGGGCGATCCCGAGAAGGTCGTCATCGACCTCTCCGCGACGCATGTCTGGGACGCCTCGTCGGTCGCCGCGCTCGACGCGATCGAGACCAAGTACGCGGAGCGCGGCAAGAGCGTCGAGATCGTCGGCTTCAACCCGGACAGCGCGGCCCTGCACGGAAAGCTGAGCGGCGAACTCACCGGCAGCAACTGACACCTTCCTTCTGCGATAGCGTCCCTCCTCTTCGAACGAGTGAGGGGCGCGGCGTGCAGGTTCAGGTGCAGGGGCGGGCGGTACGTCGGTGGGTCGTGCTGGGGTTGTCGGCGTTCGGCGCGATCTTCCTGGTGGTCGGGCTGATCCTGGCGTGGTCCTCCATCTCGCTGCTGCGGGAGGCGGACCGTACGACGGGCCGGGTCGTGGCCTTGCAGTGGCGCGACGCCGACATCGGCACGTCCCGCAAGTCGCGGGACCGGGACGAACCCTCCGCGTACCCCGTCGTCGAGTTCGCGGCCGCGGACGGCACCCCGTACACCTTCCGCAGCTCGACGGGGTCCAACCCGCCCTCGTACGAGGAGGGGGAGCGCGTCGAGGTGCTGTACCGGGCCGATGACCCCGAGGGCGCGCAGATCAACGGGTTCCTGTCGCTGTGGCTGCTGCCGCTCATCTTCGGCGGGATCGGGCTGATCGCCGCTGCCGTCGCCACGGGGATCGCGGTCTTCGGACGGCAGCGGCGCTCGTAACCGGAACTCGGCTCTACTGGGGGTCCGCCGGCTCCGTCGCGATCTGGATGAGGTTGCCACAGGTGTCGTCGAGCACGGCGGTCGTGACCGGGCCCATCTCCAGCGGCTCCTGGGTGAAGTGCACGCCGAGCGCCGTCAGCCGCTCGTACTCGGCCTGCACGTCGTCGACGGCGAACTGGGCGAGCGGGATACCGTCCGCGATGAGCGCGTCGCGGTAGGGCTTCACGGCCGGGTGGCCCGCCGGCTCCAGGAGGAGCTCGGTGCCGCCGGGCTCCTCGCTCGACACGACGGTCAGCCAGCGGTCGGTCTCGCCCACGGGCACGTCGTGCTTCTTCTGGAAGCCGAGGATCTCGGTGTAGAAGTGCTCGGCCTTGGCCTGGTCGTCGACGAAGATGCTCGTCAAGTGGATCTTCATGGGGTGCTCTCTTCCGGGTCCTGTGCGGGGGCTGCTGGCTTGAGCCACCGCTCCGCTATCTGGAGCAGCGGGGCGGTGTTCAGGTCGTGGAACTTGTAGCGGCCCTCCCGCCGTGTCTCGACGAGCCCGGCCGTTTCCAGCACGGCGAGATGCTGGGAGACGGCCTGCCTCGACAGGCTCAGCCGGTGCTTCATGGCCAGCCGTGAGCAGATCTCGAACAGTGTCTGCCCCGACTTCTCCGTCAGCTCGTCGAGGATCGTGCGGCGGGTGGGGTCGGCCAAGGCTCTGAACAGGTCATCGGCCACGACGCCAGCATAGGCAAGTGTTCGCTTGCCTATCAACCGGGAGAGCGGGCGCGTGCCGGGCGGACGACCCGTCAGGCCCGGTTGCCCACATGGCGGACGCCCAACTGCCCGCCACCAGCCAAAACTTGGCGCGCGACACTACGCGCGAAGTCGCATTTGTCCGGGTCTGGGCATTTAATTTGACGGGAGACGTCAACCCACGCGTCAGTCCCAGCACCACAGAACGGGCGTCCCACGGATGAAAATCAGCTTTCTGATCTTCAATGCCTACGGCATCGGCGGCACCATCCGCTCCACGATGAACCTCGCGGGCGCGCTCGCCGAGGCGGGCCACGAAGTAGAGATCGCATCGGTCGTACGAAGCAGGGAACACCCCGCACTGAAACCGGCACCCGGAGTGCGGATCCTGCCGCTCGTCGACGCGCGGCGCGGCTCCGCGGCCTTCGACCCGGAACACGATCCGGCGGCCTCTCCCTCGCGGCTCTACCTCCGCGCCGACGGCCCCTACGCCCACGCCAGCACCCTCACCGACAGACGCATCGTCGAGTGGCTGACCAGCACCGACGCCGACGTCGTCGTGGGGACACGGCCGGGCCTCAACGTGCTGCTCGCCGAGTACGGCCCCCGCCACGCGCTGCGCATCGGGCAGGAACATCTGACGCACACCATGCACAAGCCGGCCATCCAGTCGGCCCAGGACAAGGCGATCGCCGACCTCGACGCCTTCACCACCGTCTCGTACGCCGACGCCGAGTGCTACCGCGACGCCCTGCCCGGAGTCGACACCGAGATCCGCTGCATCCCCAACGGCGTCCCCGTCCCGGACGTCGCCGCGTCGACCGGACGCAACAAAGTGGTCGTGGCGGCGGGCCGCCTCATCCCCGTGAAGAACTACTCCCTGCTCATCGAGGCCTTCGGGCACGTCGTGGCCGAGCGCCCCGACTGGTCGCTGCGGCTCTACGGCCGGGGCCGCCTCGCGGGGCGGCTGCGCGAGCAGGTCATGGCGGCGGGGCTGCACCATCACGTGCGGCTCATGGGCGCCGTCGCACCCATCGAGCCGGAGTGGTCGAAGGGGTCCATCGCGGCGGTCTCGTCGAACGCCGAGTCCTTCGGCATGACCCTCGTCGAGGCGATGCACGCGGGCCTGCCCGTGGTCGCCACCGACTGCCCGTACGGGCCCGGCGAGATCATCGACGACGGCCGCGACGGATACCTGGTGCAGCCCGGCGACCCGAAGGCGCTCGCCGCCGCGCTGCTCGACCTGATCGAGAACGACGAGCGGCGCCACGCGATGGCCGAGGCGGCGCGGGCGAAGGCGCTGACCTTCACTCCGCAGACAGCGGCCGAACGGTTCCTCGCCCTGGTGGCGGAGCTGGGCGGCCCCCGAGGGCTCGACCCGGCGTCGACACCGGGCCGCGTGCGTCGACCCGTACGCAGCGTGGTGCGCGAGCGCGTCGGCACCGTCGCACGCCCCGTCCTGCGCGCGTCTCTGCGTAACCCCGTCCTCGCACCTGCCGTCCGCGCCCTGATGCCCGGGCGTGCCAAGCGCCTCACCCGCGTCCCCGGCTTCCACCCCGCGGCCCGGACGAGGGCCACGACCGACGGTGACATCGTCGTGGACATCACCGGAGTGCACACACCAGGGGCCGCACTGCTCCTGCGGCGGGGCGACGACACGCTGCGCCTCCCGCTCCGCCCGGAGTCGGAATCCCTGCGCGCCCGCATCGGCCGGGACCACGCGCTGGGCGAGGGGGAGTGGAGCGTCTACGTGGAGCGCACGGATGACGGCGTACGTCGCCGGGCCCACTCCCTGACGGTGGAGACCGCGGAACTGGTGGGCCGCACACCGGAGTTGATCGGGGACCGGGTGACCTCCCGCATCCCCCGCACCACGGGCACGGGACACCTCTCCGTACGGACCTGGGCCCGCCCCGCACACCTCGAGATCGGCACCGTGGACACGGGCGGGTCCGCCCTCATCGTGGAGGGCCGGATCGTCGGGCGGCCGCTGGGCGACGACACCGTGGTGGTGGCGTCGCGGCGCGGCGAGGACACCGCCTTCGAGTCGGCGGAGGTCGTCGTCTCCGGCGACCACGTGTGGTTCTCGGTGCCGTACACCGACTTCGCCGAGCGGTGCCGGGGCGCCGGCGAGGGCCGCGAGCTCTGGGACCTGCACCTGGTCGATCGCGGCGCCCGGATCCCGGTCGGCCGGATCGGCGGGGACGTGGTCGAGCGCAAGGGGACCGACCCGGTGCCCCCGGCCTTCCACGAGGGCGCCGGGGGCCAACAGGTGCGGATCGGCCCCTACTTCACCGCGAACAACAACCTGGCGGTGACGGTCCGCGAGGTGACCCCGTCCTCGCAGCCGGGGCGCGACGCGCAGGCGACGGACGTCCGGATGAGCGGGGTCGGATAGCGCTGACGCCCACCAACTGGGCGTCAGCGCAGGCCATAACGCCGGGCGGCGCGCTCCACGACGTCCGGCTTGACCTCGCCGCGCGCCGCCGTCCCCGTCCCCGTCGCCTCCGGCAGCGTCCGGAACAGCAGCCAGCTCAGCAGCGGCATGAGGATGAGCGGGGTCAGGGCGGTGCGCAGTGACGTATGGTCGGCGACGGTGCCGATGAGGGGGCTCGCCAGGCCGCCGATGCTCACCGTGAGACCGAGAGTGATGCCGCTCGCCGTGCCGACACGCGAGGGCAAGTAGTCCTGCCCGAGCGTGACTTGCAGCGAGAACGGCACGTACAGGCCGGCCGAGGTGAGCGCGAGGAAGCCGTAGAGCGGTGGGCCCGGCACCCACACCACGCCCGCCACCGACGCGGCCGTCAACAGGTACGACCAGCGCGAGACGGTGACCCGGTCCCAGCGGCCCGCCAGCGCCCCGCCCAGGACACTGCCGACCGCGCCGCCCACGTAGAGCACGAACAGGGCCGCGGTGCCCGCCGCCTTGCTGCCGCCCATGCGCTGGGTCGCGTACAGGGAGACGAAGGTGCTCAGGCCGGTGAACACGATGGAGCGGCACACCACCGCGAACGACAGCCGGACGAACGCCGGAACGTCGTCCCTGGCGGGCGTCGAGGTGGTGGCGGACGATGTGTCCTCGCGCCGTCCCAGTGCGCGCAGCACCGGCAGGCAGATCGCGGCGCCGGCCGCCGCGGGCAGCGCAAGGAGGGGAGTGAACCGCAGCCCGCCCGTGGCCACCGCGGCGGCGACCAGGAGCGGGGCCAGCGCGAAACCGACGTTGCCGCCGAGCGAGAACCAGGCCATCGCGCTGTGGCTGCCGCGGCTCGCGAGCCGGGCCACCCGCGCCGACTCCGGGTGGTAGGCGGCCACCCCGATCCCGGACACCGCCACGACGGCGAGGGTCACCGCGTACGAATCGCTCACCCCGCTCAGCGCGATGCCCACGCCCGCGAGGAGCGTGCTGAGCGGCAGCAGCCAGGGCATCGCCCGGCGGTCGGTGAGCAGGCCGAAGACCGGCTGCGCGACCGACGAAAGGAGCGACGCGGCGAGCACGATGCCGGACACGGCGGCGTAGCTGTAGGCGCGTTCGGCGACGAAGTACGGGACGAGCGAGGCGACGGCGCCCTGGTAGACGTCCACGCACGCGTGCCCGACGGAGAGCAGCGGGATGGAGGAGTTCTTTCGCACCCGGTCATCGTCGCGAGCGGGCGTGCTGTCCCGCTTCCGATAACCTGCCAGACAATGTCGAAGAACCGCCACGCCGCGCGAGACACTTCACGCCACACCCCACGGCGCACCGTCCGACACACCCCGGTGGCCCCCACCCGCACCAGGTACCTGGCGCACGGCGCCGAGATCGACGCCCACCGGCACGACGACCACCAGATCGCCTACGCGGGCCGGGGCGTCGTCGCCGTCACCACCGACGCCGGGTCCTGGGTCGCCCCGGGCACGCGCGCGCTATGGGTGCCCGCCGACACCGTGCACGCCCACCAGGCCCACGGCGACGTCGAACTGCACTTCGTGGGGCTGCCCGCGACGGAGAACCCGCTCGGCCTCGACACCCCTGCCGTGCTCGCCGTCGGCCCGCTGCTGCGCGAGCTGATCATCGAGTACGCGCGCACCGGGTCCCCGGACACCACGGACGTCGGAAGTCCCGAACGGGCGCGCCTGCGTGCGGTGTTGCTCGATCAGCTGAAGCTGTCACCGCAGCAGCCGCTGCACCTGCCGATGCCGTCCGCACCCCTGCTGCGCGCCGTGTGCGATCTCCTGCACGCGGATCCGGCCGACCGCCGCACCCTGGCGGAACTGGGCCGGGAGGTCGGGGCGAGCGACCGCACGCTGTCCCGGCTCTTCCGCGGCGACCTCGGCATGACGTTCCCGCAGTGGCGCACCCAACTGCGCCTGCACCACGCGCTGATCCTGCTCGCCGACCACACACCGGTGACGACCGTGGCGAACCTGTGCGGCTGGTCGTCGACGAGCGCGTTCATCGACGTGTTCCGGCGCGCGTTCGGGCACACACCGGGCAGCCACCCGGGTCAGGACCAGGACCGGTCCCGCGGTCAGGATCAGGACCGGTCCCGCGCCGAAGCCAGCTCGTCCCGGAGCAGCGCCACCTCGCCGACCTGACCCGTCCGATACGCGGCCCGCGCCACCAGATGGGCCGCGACCGCGCTGGTCAGGAGCTGGAAGAAGGCGACGAGCGCGAGCGTGCCCAGGTCGACGCCCGAGCGCAGGCGCAGCGCGACACCCGCCACGAGCAGCAGCATGCCGAGCGTCTGCGGATTGGTCGCGGCGTGGCTGCGGGTCAGTACGTCCGGCAGCCGCAGCATGCCGATGACACCGGTCAGACAGACCGCCGCCCCGGCGAACAGCAGGACGGAGCCGGCGAGATCGGTGACGTCGTGCCAGTTCACGGGCGCTCCTTGGGGCCTTGGACCTTCTTGAGGGAGACGGCGCCGGGCCGCGTCCGTACCCCCGGCCGGTCGCGCGCGGCGATGAAGCGGGCGATGGCCACCGAACTGGTGAAGCCGAGGAAGGCGGTGACCAGCATGATCGACAGGTAGTAACTGGTGCGTGTGATCGCGGCGTTGACCCCGATCCCGGCGATGATGAGCACCGCCGCGATGTCGACGGACACGGCCCGGTCCAGCATCGACGGGCCGCGCCAGATCCGCACCAGGAGCAGCGCGCCGGCCAGGACGATCAGCACCAGCGCGCCGTTGAGCAGGATGTCGTTGGCCAGCTTCATGCGTCGGGCGTCCTTCCGTCGGGAGCGTCGGGTGCAGTGGGCGCGTCCGAGGCGTCAGGAGCGTCGGGTGCTTCCGGCGGCGTGGAATTCTTGAGCCGGCCGATCTCCTCGCGCGTACCGAAGGCCCGTACGACGAGGGTCTCCAGGCGTCGCACGTCGTCGCGGGCCCGGTCCACCGCCCGCGGGTCGTCGGCGTGCACGACGTGCAGGAACAGGGTGGCGGTGGAGCCGTTGACCTCGACGAGCGCGCCGCCGGGGACGCTGGAGACGGCGACGGCGGTCGCCGCGATCATCAGGTCGGTGCGGCACCGCAGCGGGACCGCGATCACGGCCGCGGGCCCCGGTTTGCCGCGCAGCGTCTGCCAGGTCACGGTGACCGTGGACGACGTCATGTCGTACAGGAGGTAGCCGGCGAGCCGGACGATGCCGATCGGGCGCAGGCGCAGGTCGAGTTCGACGGCGGGCAGCGGGAAGACCAGGCACAACAGGACCGCGACGACCACGCCGCTGATGACGTTGCCCCAGCTGAGGCCGGTCCACAGCAGCGTCCAGATCACCGTGAGCCAGGCGATCAGCGGCAGGTCGATGCGGCGCCAACGGCCCCTGGGACTTGAGGAGTTCACTGGTTGAGCACCGCCTCCACGTAGGGCGTGCGGGAGAGGAGTTCGGCGGCCGAGCGGTCGGCGAGGCCGGTCAGCGGGGTGGCCAGCAGGGTGTAGGAGAGGCCGAGGACGACCGCGGCGGCCGTCGCCGCGGTCATGACGCGGGGCACGCGCATCGTGGTGCGTACGCACACGGAGGTCGCCGCCGAGATGCCGCCGCCCCCGCTCTCCTCCGGCTCCGAGTCGGAATCGTCGCTCTCCTCCAACACGTCGTCCTCGGAGGGTGGTTGGGCGGGGGCGGCTCGCCAGAACACCAGGTTCCACACCTTCGCCATCACGTAGAGGGTCAGCAGGCTGGTCACGGCCGCGGCGGCGAGCAGTGTGTACGACCACGCGCCGCCGGCCGCCGCACCCGCCCGCATCAGGCCCAGCTTGCCGAGGAACCCGGACAGGGGCGGGATCCCGGCGAGGTTCATGGCGGGCACGAACCAGAGCGCGGCGAGCAGCGGGGCCGAGCGCAGCGTGCCGCCGAGTCGTGTCAACTCCGTTGTCCCGTACCGCTTTTCGAGCAGTCCCGCGGCCAGGAACAGCGTCGTCTGTACGGTGATGTGGTGCGCCGTGTAGACGATGGCGCCGCCGATGCCGCCCCGACTGCCGAGCGCGAGCCCGTACAGCATGAAGCCGATGTGGCTGACGAGCGTGAAGGACAGCAGGCGCTTGAGGTCGGTCTGGGCCACCGCGCCGAGGATGCCGATGATCATCGAGGCGAACGCCACCGCCATCAGCACACCGGAGAGCCGGTTGCCCGGGAAGAAGAGGGTGTCGGCGCGGATCATCGAGTACACACCGACCTTGGTGAGCAGCCCGGCGAACACCGCCGTCACCGGCGCGGGCGCCGTCGGGTACGAGTCGGGCAGCCAGGCCGCGACGGGGAACGCCGCCGCCTTCACCCCGAACACCGTGAGCAGCAGTACCTCCGCCAACGTGCGTACGCCCAGCGGTAGTTCGGGCATGCGCTGGGCGAGCTGCGCGAAGTTCACGGTGCCCGCCGCCGCGTAGGTCACGGCGATCCCGCACAGGAACACCAGGGACGAGACGAGGGAGACGACGACATACGTCGACCCGGCGCGCACCCGTGGCTCCGTGGCGCCCACCGTGAGCAGCACGAAGCTGGCCATCAGCATGATCTCGAAGCCGACGTAGAGGTTCACGAGGTCGCCCGCGAGGAAGGTGAGCGACACCCCGGCGACCAGGACCAGATACGCGGGGTGGAAGACGGCGATCGGTGCCCGCTCCTCGCGGTCGGCCATGCCCTGGCTCATCGCGTAGATGAGGACGATGAAGGTGACGGCGCCGGACACCAGGAGCATCAGCGCGGCGAGCCGGTCGGCGACCAGTGTCACTCCGAGCGGCGGCCCGAAGTCGCCGAGGTGGACCACGAGCGGGCCCGTGCGGTCGGCCTCGACGAGCAGGATGACATCGACCGCGACGACCGCCGCGAGCACCCCGACGGTGATCAGCCGGTGCAGCCAGCGCAGCCGCGGCCCGATGAACAGGGTCAGCCCGCACACCACGAGGGGCAGTACGACGGGCAGCGGGACGAGGGAGTTCACCGGGTCTCCTCCGGGCGGGTCTCGGGGGGCTCGGCCGGGTCGGCGGCGGACGACTCGGGCGGGTCCGCGCCGAGGACGTCGTCCCACAGGTCGCCGTCCGCGTCCCGGGCGCGGGCCTGGTAGGCCCGCTCCGCGCGCAGCCGGCGGCGCTGGTCGCGCCGCTCCTCGCGCCAGGCGCTGGGGCCGTCCTCGCGGTGCAGCTCGCGCAGTTCGGCCCGCTCGGCGGAGATCTCCGCGCGCAGCACCACCCGCCGGTCGGCGACGTCGTCCGGCACGAAGTCCGAACCGGTCAACTGGCTGCTGCGGTACGCCATCGCGAGCACGAACGCCGTGGTGGCGAGCGTGATCACGACGGCGGTGAGGATGATGGCCTGCGGCAGCGGATCGGTCACCTTGGCCGCCTCGACGCCCGGGTACAGCAGCGGCGGGAAGCCCGCCGCCCCCGTCGAGGCGAGGACGAAGAGATTCACGCCGTTGCCGCACACGATGATGCCGACGAGGACCCGGGTGAGGCTGCGCGTGTGGATGAGGATCCCGCCTGCGCTGGTCAGCACGACCGCGCAGACCAGCAGGGTGAGACTGACGGTCACGAGTTCTGGGCCTCCCCGGCGAGCGCGAGACTCGCCCTGTACTCGGTCTGCTGGTCGATCTTCGAGCCGAGCGCCCGCACGACGTCCAGGACCACCCCGAGGACCAGCAGGTACACCCCGAGGTCGAAGATGACGGCGGTGCTCGCGTGCCAGTCGCCGATCAGCGGCAGGTGACCGTGCCAGGTCCAGCCGTGCAGCACCGTGCCGTCGGCGAGCCCGACGAGCGCGACCGACGTCGACAGGGTCAGGCCGAGCCCGGTGAAGAAGCCCGGGTGAACCGGCGCCGCCACCGCCAACTCGTGCCGCCCGCCCGCCAGATAACGGATCGTCAGGGCGACGCCGGCGACGAGACCGCCGACGAAGCCGCCGCCCGGCAGGTTCTCCGCGCACAGCAGCAGGTACACCGACAGCATCAGGATCGGGTGGAAGACGAGCCGGGCGACCACCTCGAAGACGACCGAGCGGTGCTCGGGCGCGAGGGTGTCACCGGCGACCAGCCAGCTGCGTTCGGGCGCGCCCTGCTGGTACTTGGCGGGCACCTTGAGCCGGGAGTTCGCGAGCGACCACGCGGTCACCCCGCCCGGGAGCCGGGGCGCCGGCGCGGTCGCCCGGCCCTGGCGGCGGTGCACGTACAGCAGGCTCGTCACACCGAGGACGGCGACGGCGAGGACGGCCGACTCGCCCATGGTGTCCCAGGCCCGGAAGTCCACGAGGATCGTCGCGACGACATCCTTGAGGCCGTGGTGCGCGGTCTCCTCGATGTGCGCGGCCCCCGCGGGTTCCGCCGTGCGCGCGCCCGTCGCCAGCCACACCGCGCACGCCACCGCCACGCTGCTGCCGAGCGCGAGCAGCATGCTCACCCCCCAACGCCAGGTCCGCTGCGTGTCACCGAAGAACACCGGGAGGCGCCGCAGGACGAGGACGAGCACCACCGTCGACACCGTCTCCACGCCGAACTGGGTGAGCGCCAGGTCGGGCGCGCCCTGCACGACGTACAGGAGCGCCGTGCCGTACCCGGTCAGGCCCGCGAGCACCGCGGCCTTCATGCGCCGCTGCACCACCAGGCACATCAGCGCGCACGCACACGTCAGCGCGCCGACGCCCGCCTGCATCGGGTGGTCCCACAGGCGGGGCGCGGGGGTGGCGCCCCAGGGTCGGTCGGTGGCGAGGACCGCGACAAGTCCGACGAACATGACGCCCAGGACCGTCGCCACGTACGAGGGCAGCGAGCCCTTCTGCACCGCGCCCGTGATCTGGAGCGAGGACCGTTCGAGGCCGAGCACGGTCCGGCCGAACACCTCGTCCGCCTTCGGCCAGGCGAACCGCCGCCCGAGCCGCACCACCGGCTCCCGCGCGAGGAACAGCGCCGCGCCGCCCGCCCATGCGAGCACGGACAGGCCGAGCGCCGTGCCGAATCCGTGCCACAGCGCCAGGTGGTAGGGGTGCGCGGGGGTCGGGTACTGCTGCGCGTACTGCTCGAAGAGGTGTGCCGTCCAGCCGATGCCCGGGCCGAGCAGCAGACCGGCGAGGGCAAGCACTGCGGGCGGCGCGAGGAAGGCGGCGCCGACGCGGTGCACGGGCGTGTCGGCGACCCCGGGCTTGCGCGCGAACGCGCCCCACAGGAAGCGCAGGGTGTACGCGGTGGTGAGCGCGGAGCCGACGACGACGCACGCGAGCACCCAGCGCTCGCCCACCGTGCCGTGCAGCAGCGCGTCGAACGCCGCCTCCTTCGCGGCGAACCCGAGCAGCGGCGGAAGCGCCGCCATCGACGCGCCCGCAAGGACGGCGACCGTACACACCCAGGGAAGTCTTCGTCCCACCCCCGACAGGCGGCGCAGATCGCGGGTGCCGCTCGCGTGGTCGACGATGCCCGTTACCAGGAACAGCGGCGCCTTGAACAGCGCGTGGCCGAGGAGCATCGCGATGGCCGCGAGGGCTGCGTTGTACGTGCCGGCGCCCGCGAGCACCACCAGAAAGCCGAGCTGGCTGACGGTCCCGTAGGCGAGCACCAGCTTGAGGTCGTTGAGCCGCAGCGCACGCCACCCGCCGAGCAGCATCGTCACCGCGCCCAAGGTCAGCAGCACGGAACGCCACGGCGTGACATGGGCGAAGGCGGGAGCGAACCGCGCCACCAGGTACACGCCCGCCTTCACCATCGCCGCGGCGTGCAGATAGGCGCTGACCGGAGTGGGCGCGGCCATCGCGTTCGGCAGCCACATGCTCAGCGGCCAGATCGCCGACTTAGCGAGCGCCCCGCACAGGATCAGGACGAGCGCGGCCGAGAGGGTGCCACTCGCGGCGGGCGGCGACTCCAGGATGTGCGAGATCCGGTACGTGCCCGCCAGGTGACCGAGCATCAGGAAGCCGACGAACATCGCGAGCCCGCCGACCGAGGTCACCGTCAGGGCCTGGAGCGCGCAGCGGCGGCTGGCGCGCTTCTCGCTGTCGTAGCCGATGAGCAGGAAGGACAGGACGGTGGTGAGTTCCCAGAACAGGTAGAGCGTCATCAGGTCGTCGGCCAGGACGAGCCCGAGCATCGCCCCCGCGAACGCGAGGAGGTTGCCGCCGAACGAGCCCAACTGCCGGGCGCCACCGTCGAAGTAGCGCACGCAGTACAGCAGCACGAGCGCCCCGATGCCGGCGGCGAGCAGCACCATGACGAGGGACAGCGCGTCGAGCCGGAACGCGATCTCGACGTCGTAGTCCCTGATCCACCACCAGGCCTCTTCGCTCGCCCCGCCGCCGCTCACCTCACCCCAGCGGGACAGCGCCCAGCCGAGGGCGGCGGCGGGCGGCAGCGCGAGCGCCACGAACCCGCGTGGCCCCACCCGGCGGATCAGCGGGGCAGCGCAGAGCGCGACGACGAAGTGTGCGAGGACCAGTGCGGTCATACACGATACATATCGGGTAAAAAGGGGTGCTGTGGGTGGGGCGCGCCGGGCGGGCCCCACCCGGTCCGTCAGCGCCGCGCGTCGTCGTCCGGCCGCAGGCGCACGGGCAGGGACACGTGCCCGTTGCTGATGAGAGTGGGATACGGGACGAGCTCCTCGACCGGCACCGCGAGCTGTATGTGCGGGAAGCGCTCGAAGAGCAGCCGCAGCGCGGTGGTCACTTCCAGGCGGGCGAGCGGGGCGCCGAGGCAGAAGTGGACGCCGTGCCCGAAGGCGAGATGCTCCTTGCTGGGGCGGGTGGCGTCGAACTCGTCGGCGGTGTCGCCGTGCAGGGCCGGGTGGCGGTTGGCGGCGGCGTAGGACGCGAGGATCGCCTCACCGGCGCGGATGGTCCGACCGTCGGGCAACGCGATGTCCTGGAGCGCGTAGCGCAGGGGAAGGTGCTTCACCGCCGGCTCGTGGCGCAGTGTCTCCTCGACGACGTCCTGCCAGGTGCAGCGTCCTGTGCGGATGTGGGCGAGCTGGGCCGGGTCGGCGAGCAGCGAGGTGACCGCCTGGTCGGTGAGATTGACGGTCGTCTCGTAGCCCGCACTGATCATCAGGAGCAGGGTGTCGCGCAGCTCCGCGTCGCTCAGGGTGCTGCCGTCGCCCTCCTCGTCGCGGGTGGCGATGAGGAGCGAGGTCATGTCGTCGGCCGGGTCGGCGCGCTTGGAGTCGATCAGCTCGTCGAGGAGCTGGTAGACGGCGGCCGTGTTCTTGGCGGCCTCCTCGGCGGTGAGGGTGGTGGCGAAGATCCGGTCCACCATGGTGCGGAACTGGGCCTGCTGGCTGCCCGGCACACCCATCAGCCGGCTGATGACGGCGATCGGCAGCGGGTACGCCAACTGCTCGCGCAGGTCGACCACTTCACCGTCGGGGACTTCGTCGAGGCCGTCGAGGATGCCGGTGACGAGTGCCTCGATGTCGGCCTGCATCGCGGTGATGCGGCGGGCCGAGAAGGCGGGCGCGATCATGCGGCGCAGCCGGCGGTGGTCGCTGCCGTAGGCGGTGAACATGTTGTCGACGGCCACCCACAGCGCCAGCGGCCAGGTGGCGACCGTCTCGGCGAAGGCCGGCCAGTGGGCGCGGGCGTTCTTGGACACGTGCGGACTGGTGAGCAGCTGCTTGAGGAGCGCGGGATCGGAGACCGACCAGGCCGTCACCCCGAGGATGTCGACGCGCGTGGCCGGCCCGCGCTCCCGTAACGCCCGGTGCTCGGCGTGATGGTCGGGGCTGTTGGGGTCGAGGACGAGTATCTGCTGGTCGGGCACGATGGGTCCCCTTCGGCGGACGGGCGGTGCTCCGCCCAAGAGCGTCCCGCTGCGCCGTCGTCTCGTCCAGAGCACCTTGTCGGCCACCTGGCGGTGGAGCCTGCCCCCTGGAGACTTCAGGACGCCGAGTCGCCCCGCCCCGCCGCCGAGCGCGCCGCGGCCACCACGCCGCCGTCGACCAGCAGATCGGTTCCCGTGACGAAGGACGCCGCGGGGGAGAGCAGGAACGCCGCCACCTCCGTGATGTCGTTCGGGGTGCCGGCGCGCCCCGTGCCCGAGCTCTCGATCATGGCGCGCATATGGCCGCCGGACTCGCCGGCCAGCTCCGCGCGGCCCATCGCGGTGGAGATCACGCCGGGGCTGATCGTGTTGACGCGGGCCCCGCGTGCGCCCCACGCGCGGGAGGCGGCCTGTACGCGCAGGTGGTTGGCGCGCTTCGCGAACGCGTAGGCGGCGCCGGGGTCGGTCAGCGCGTCCGGCCGCAGGAACGGCAGGTCGAGGAGTTCGTCGGTCGGGGTGGAGCGCAGCGCGGCCTCGACCTCGGGCGGCAGCGGCGCCAGGTGCCCGGCCATCGACGCGATCACGACCCCCGCGCCGCCCTCGGAGACCACTGAGCCGAACTCCTCAAGGACCAGGGCCACCCCCACCAGGTCCACGGCCAGCACGGCCGCGGTCGGGGCCTGCACCGGGGACAGGCCCGCGGTGTGCGCCACCTGCGTGACCGGGCCGAGCCCCGCGGCGGTCGCGGCCAGCTCCGCGACGGAGGCACGCTCGGCGACGTCGACCCGCAGAGACGTGACGTCGTAGCCGTCGGCCGTCAGGTCCTCGGCCACCGACGCCAGCGACTCGCCGTCGAAGTCGGCCAGTACGAGGCGGGCCCCGGAGCCCTGCCGGCGGGCGATCTCCCGCCCCATCCCGCCGACACCGATGACGACGACCACGGGCTTGGACATGAGTTTTCTCCTCGTTGATGTGGATGGGCCCATATGCATGGATAGGCCCGTATATGTGGAGGGGGTCGGGGAGGTGGAGGGAACCGGTATTGCGCTGCTTTACGCTTCCAAGGTGACGAACCCCTCCGACCCCGAACAAGCCCGCCCGGCGAACCAGGGACGCCGTGTCGCGGCCCGCAACCGGGCCGCCCTCATCGCCGCCGCCCGCGAGGTCTTCGCCGAGCAGGGGCTGAACGCGCCGCTGTCCTCCGTCGCGCGCCGGGCCGGGGTCGGGCAGGGCAGTCTGTACCGGCACTTCGCCGACCGGGTCGCCCTGGCCTCGGCCGTGCTCGACGAGAACGTACGGCAGATCGAGGCGGCCGCCGCCGAGCCGGACGCGAACCTCAAGTCCGTGCTCGGCGTGGTCACTTGGCACATCACACGCTCCACCGCCTTCGTCGACCTGCTGCGGGTGCGCGGCGACGACGAGCAGGGCCGGGAACTGTCCGCGCGGGTGCGCGGCGTCCTCGGCCGCTGCCCGTCCGCCGGTCGCGGACTGTCCGCCGACGAGCTGATGCTGGCCATCGCGATGGTCTCCGGCGCCGTCGCGGGACCCACCCTCGCCGAGCGCGAACGCCTGGCGCTCGCGGCCTGGGGCCTGCTCGGCGTCGAGGTGGGGCCGCTGCGCTCCGTCGACCTCGGCGACGACTGAGCGTCAGCCGCCGAGTCGATCTCGGCGACAGCTGACCATCAGCCGCCGTTGGACAGGCGGATGCCCTTGGCCAGCGCCGAGAACTTGTAGACGTAGCCGCCCTTCGGGCCGCTGACCGACATATAGGCGTCCGTGCCACCCCGCGTGATCGCGACATTGGTCGCCGACTGGAGCCCCTCCGCCTCCTTCGCGGGTACCTCCACCGTGCCGAGGCGCTCCCCGTACTTGCTGAAGACGGCCATGGCGGGCCGGCCGTGCAGCGCCTGGTAGAGATTGCCCTTGGCATCCACCGTGATGGAGTCGGTCTGCGCGAGACCGCCGTCGACGTGAATGGCCTCGTGCCGGTTGGTCACCGCCGTCTTGTGCGCGTCCAGCAGCAGGTACGAGATGGTGTCCTTCTCCAACTCGCTGATCCACAGCCCCTTCTGCTCGGGGTCGAACATGACGCCGTTGGGCTGGGCCAGCTTGTCGGCGAGGACGGTGGACTTCTTGCCGTCGCGGTCGATCCGTACGATGCGGCCCTCGGCCTGGCCCGTCTTCATGCCGTGCAGATCGCTGACGTACAGATTGCCGTCGTCGTCGAAGGCGATGTCGTCGGGGTTCATCGTGGAGCCGTCGACCTTGCCGGAGAAGAACGTGCGCGGGTCCGAGCCGTCCTTCGCGAGGCTGACGATGTCGCCGCTCTGGTACTCCGTCAGATAGACGCGGCCGTCGTGCGGACTGATCTGCGCGGAGGTGTACGCGCCGGTCTTGTCGGTGTAGACGCCCTTGTGCTTGCCGGTCTTCACGTCGACGGAGAGCAGCTTGGGGTCGCCGGGCGGCGCCGTGACGTCCACGACGTACAGCTCGTCGTCCTTGGCGAGGACGGGGCCTTCGAGGAGCGTCATCCCGGTGGCCTCGTGGACGTCGGTGACGTGGGAGACTTGGGTGGCGCGGATGGTGCGGCCCTCGCTGGAGGAGGCCGGTCCCGACTTCGAGGTGGTGGCGGTCTGCGTGCCGCAGGCGGTCAGGGCGAGGAGGCCGACGGCTGCGAGACCCACGAGGGTGCGGGGCGCGCGGTGCGTGGTCATGGGTGTCCTGTCTTCTTCGTCGTAGGTCTTCGTCGTCAGTCGGTGGGCTGTCGGGTTCAGGCCACCGACCAGCCCCCGTCCGACGGCAGAATGACCCCGTTGAGGTTCACCGCGTCCTTGCTGAGCAGGAACGTGATGGACGCCGCCAGCTCCTCCGCCATCGCGAGACCGGGGATCGCCACCCGCATCTTCGCGGTGCGCGCCGAGCCGTAGGGGGCACCCGCCGGAACCTGGATCCCCGTGGCGACCGCGCCCGGCGCGACCGCGTTGACCTGCACGCCCGTGCCCGCGTACTGGTACGCCGAGGACTTCGTCAGGCCCACGAGCGCGTGCTTCGACGTCGTGTACGCGGCGCCGGCCGCCGAGCCGCGCAGCGCCGCCTCGGACACGATGTTCACGATCCGGCCGCCGCCCGCCGCGAGCATTCCGGGCACCACGGCGCGCATCAGCAGCATCGGACCGTCGACGTTGATGCGCATGACGCGCTCCCAGATCTTGTCGTCGACCTCGTGCACGGCGGCGTCGTTGTCCATCACGCCCGCGACGTTCGCGAGCGCGTCCACGCGGCCGTCCGCCGCGGCGAGCACGGTGTCGGCGGACGCGGGCTCGGTGATGTCAGCGGCGACCGGCACGAGCGCTTCGCCCAACTCGGCCGCCAGGTCAGCCAGTTTGTCGCCGGACACGTCGACGGCGACGACCCGGCCGCCCTCGCGTACGACACGCGAGGCGACGGCCCTGCCGATGCCGGACGCGGCGCCGGTGACCACGACGGTCTGCCCGGCGAAGCGGCTGGAGGTGATCTGCTCGGTCCACGGCTCGGGGGTGCCGATCTCGATACCCGGGTCTTCCGACGGGGCGGTGGCGGCGGCCGGGGGAGCGGTTGGCAGACCCTCGGGTATCTCGCCGGTCTCGGCGGCGGTGACCAGCACACCGACCAGCTCCGCGGGGAACTTGCCGCCGGACATCTTGACGAGCTGCTCCAGCGGCAGTCCGAGGGCGGGCGCAAGGGCCTCCTCGCTCTGCCCCTGGGAGGCCAGCATGCCGCGCAGGATCTGCCCCGCGGCGGGGTTGGCGAGCCAGTCGCGCAGCGGGGAGGTGGGGGTGAGGTTCGACATCGCGGGCCTTTCGCGTCGAGTGGGGTCGCGTCGAGTCGTGTCGCGTCGCGTCTTTGAGCCGGCTGGGAGTGCACCGGACCCTACCGGACAGTGTTGTCCGGTTGTTGGGTTACGGTACCTGTGACCGTGCGGAAGCCCCACCGTGGGGCGCCTCGCATGTCCCCCCACGAGAGGAAGCCGCCGCATGACCCTGCCGCAGTGCGCCACGCCCCCCACCCCGCAGGAGACGGCGGAGCTGCGCGAGCGCTACCGCGTCGAGCGCGAGCGCCGCGTCCGCCCCGACGGTACGGCCCAATACCGTTCCACCACCGCGGAGTTCGGCTACTTCGCCGCCGACCCGTACGCGGGCGAGGTCCCCGAGCGCGAGCCGCTGGGCGACGCGGTGGACGTCGCGGTCGTCGGCGGCGGGTTCGGCGGGATCCTGGCCGGCGTGCGGATGCGGCAGCAGGGCCTGGAGAAGGTGCGGGTGATCGAGCAGGGCGGCGACTTCGGCGGCACCTGGTACTGGAACCGCTACCCCGGCATCCACTGCGACATCGAGTCGCACGTCTATCTGCCGATGCTGGACGAGACCGGCTACGTACCCGAGTGGAAGTACGCGCCCGGCGACGAGATCCGGCGCCACGCCGTACGCATCGCCGAGCGCTTCGGCCTGTACGAGGACGCCCTCTTCTCCACCGCCGTCACCGCCCTGACCTGGGACGAGAGCGCCCACCAGTGGGTGGTCACGACGGACAGGGGCGACGAGTTCCGGGCCACGTACGTCGTCACCGCCACCGGCACCCTCTCCGAGCCCAAGCTGCCCGGCATCCCCGGTATCGAGGACTTCAAGGGGCACACCTTCCACACCTCGCGCTGGGACTACGGCTACACGGGCGGCGGCCCCGACGGCGGCATGACGGGCCTCGCCGACAAGCGCGTCGGCGTCGTGGGCACGGGGGCCACCGGCGTCCAGGCCATCCCCAAACTGGCCGAGGACGCCCGGCAGTTGTACGTCTTCCAGCGCACGCCCTCCGCCGTCGACACGCGCGGGCAGCGCCGCACGACCCCGCAGGACGTCGGGGCGGACCGGCCCGGCTGGGCGCACGAGCGGCGCGAGAACTTCCTGCGGATCGTCTCCGGCGAGGACGCCGAGCGGGACCTGGTCGCCGACCGCTGGACCGAGTCGGCCGCCCTCCTCGAAAAGCTGCTGCCGAGCTTCCGCCGGGACGGCGAGGCGGAGTTCGAGGCCGCGTACGAGGCCGCCGACCACGCCACGATGAACCAGATCCGCGACCGCGTCGCCGCCGAGGTCACCGATCCGGCCACCGCCGAGGCCCTCAAGCCCTGGTACCGCTACGCCTGCAAGCGGCCCACGTTCTCCGACCTGTACCTGCCCGCCTTCAACCGCGACAACGTCACGCTCGTGGACACCGCGGAGACCCATGGCATCGAGCGCATGACGGAGCGCGGTGTCGTCGTCGGCGGGGTGGAGTACGAGATCGACTGCCTGGTCTTCGCGACCGGGTTCTCCGTCGGTGTCTCCGGAGTCACCTCGGGGAAGCTGCCGGTCACGGGCCGAGACGGGCTCCAACTCCTGGACTCCTACGCACGATTCGGCCCGCGCACCCTGCACGGTTTCACCAGCACGGGCTTCCCGAACCTGATCCAGCTGGGCCCGATGCAGAACGCCTCCAGCGTCAACTTCAGCCACATCCTGGACGAACAGGCCGTGCACGCCGCGGCCCTCGTCGTCGCCGCCGAAAAGGCAGACGCCGTCCTGGAGCCGACCCCCGAGGTCGTCGACGCGTGGCGCGAGACCTGCGCCCAAGGCTCCCCCGACCACGAGTGGTTCCACGCCGAGTGCACGCCCGGCTACTACAACCGCGAGGGCCGCGGCCGCCCCAACGGCCCGGGCTCCTACCCGCATGGCGCGGTCGCCTTCCACGAACTGCTGCGGCGGTGGCGGGAGGAGAACGTGGGGGAGGTGCTGCGCAAGAAGGGGTGAGGGCAGCAAGCGGCGGCCGCCACCCCTTCGTCGGCGTGGGTGGCGGCCGCCGGTGCGGGGACTCGCGCTCTCCCTCGGGCGCGAGCCCGCTCTGGGATGGTCCTCAGGTCACCTCGGGGGGCGCGGGAGTTCGCCCCCGCTCGGACGGGCCGGAGGACGGAGAGTGGGATCGGCGGGCAGGAATCCTTCCAGTGAATCCTTTCCCGGCGACTGGCCGGTATGGGGCAGACCTGGGGATTCAGCGGGGTGTATACCCGCCCTCCGTATGGGGGGCAGGCCCTCAACATGCCGCCGTGGACGCCCAGTTGTAGCCGGGCGGCCCGTGAGATCGGACCCGGTGCGGGCCCCGCGGAGTAGAGTCGAACCACGAGACCTTTGACGTGTCCGGCGGTTGCCCTGGCTCGGGAAAGCCTCCGTCGCAACCGGCCATCTCCGAGATCTGCTGCCCACCAGCCAGGAGAGCGGACATGGCACCCGACAGCCCCCCCCTCACCGTGGTCCTCGCCACCGACAGCTTCCTGATCGGCGACGGCCTCGCCGCGCTGCTCGCCGACGCCCCCGACATCAAGATCGTGGGCCGGGTCCGTCACCCCGACGACCTGCTGGCCATGGTCGAGAGCCATGAACCGGACGCCGTCATCATCAGTCTGCGCACACCCGTCGTCACCACCATGGCCACCCTCGAAGCGGCCCGCCGCCTGCGCACCGACCATCCGGGCGTCGGCATCGTCGTCATCTCCGACCGCGGCAACGGCTTCGCCCTGGAACTCCTGCGCGGCGGCGCCTCACGGATCGCCTACCTCCTCGATGACCGGATCCCGGGCATCGACACCGTGCTCGGCGCGCTGCAGGACATCCGCTCCGGCCAGACCGTCCTGGACCCGAGCATCGTGGACTCCCTGGTGACGCGCCGGGACGGCATCGCCATCGACGACCTGACCCTGCGCGAGATCGACGTCCTGGAACACATCTCCCACGGCCTGTCCAACCGGGGGATCGCCGCCGCGCTCTTCATATCGGTCAAGGCCGTCGAGAAGTACGTCAGCGTCATCTTCCGCCAACTCGAACTCACCGACCAGCCCCTGATCGACCGCCGGGTCACCGCGGCGCTCACCTTCATGAGCGCCCAGAACGACGGACCCTCCATGCCCCAGCGGACACCGATCCACTAGTAGCGGCAGATCAACTAAGGCTGCCGCACCGGCTCCAGATCCGCCCGGAACTGGTGGTGGTCCGAGTACGCGCTGGCGTGCACCGCGTGGCCGTGTGCCGTGAAGCCGCGCAGGAAGATGTAGTCGAACTTGCTGAGCCAGTCCGTGGTCGTTGCGCAGTCGGCGCCTGCCGCCGGGCGGCACCGGGGGTCCGCGTCCGTGGCAAGCGACCACATCGGGGCGAGCTCGGGAGCGTCCGGCACGGCGTTGAAGTCGCCCAGCACGACGGTGCGTTCGTGCCGGGCGACCGCCTTGGCGAAGACGGCGACCTGCTTCTCGCGGAACGCCTCCTGCTGCCGCTGCGCGAGATGAGTGTTGAAGACGCGGACGGGGCGGCCGCCCACCGAAGTGGTGACGGCCAGATAGCCGCGGTCCTCGGAACCGCCGTCCGGATACTCGACGGTGACGGGATCGGTCATCGGCGCCGCGGAGAGGATCGCCTGCCCGTAGCCGCCCGCCCGCCACGGAAGTCCCCCGCAGCGGCCCCAGTTGCGCAGCACCGAGCCGTACTCGACCCGGTACGTCAGCCCGTAGAAGGTCTTCAGATAGGCGCGGATCTCCTCGACGTCCCGCACACACGCCTCCTGAAGGCCGACGACCTGCGGCGCGTACGTCGCGATGTCCGCCGCCCTGCCGAGGTTCTGGGCGCTGCCGCAGGGGTTGCAGATGTTCCACGTCATGACGCGGCCCGGCACGAAGTCCTTCGCGGCGCCGACCGGCAGCGGGAGAGGCTCGGAGACGAGCGCGCCGCTGGGCGTGCTCGGGCCGATGAACACCATGCAGACCGCGGCCACGGCCACCCCGAAGAACCGCCTGCCCCGTCTGAACACCGGCACCTCCTCAGGATGGCCTCAGGGTGATCCTGTCATCGCACCGTCGTCGTCTGGAGCAGTTCGCGGGCCATTTCCCGCGCGGGCGCCTCGGTTTGTTCGGCGATGCGGTGGAACGTCTCCTGGGCGGCGCGGGCCGGCCAGTCGCGCGGGAGGTGCCCGGCCGGCAGCCGGGGATCGGCGCGGATGATGTCGAGCCACTCGCTGACCAGTCGCAGCCGGGTGCCGAGCGGGTCGTCGGCCCCCGCCGCGGGCGCGTCGCTCCACCTGCTGTCGAAGGCCCGGTACCGGGCCGCGACGCTCTCAAGGTCCCACGTGTCACGGATCATCTCCTCGATGTCCGTGGCCACCCCCGCCTCCCCGTGGAAGACCTTGACGTGCTTGGCGAGCCCCAGCTCCGCGACCACCGCCGACACGTCGACCTGCCCCGGCGCGATCCACAACCCGCTGTACAGCGCGCCGAACCCGGACCAGGCGAGGCGCGAACGCAGCTCGTGCCGCTGACGCTTCCAGGCGTCGGGGAGGGAGAAGGCGAGCAGCGTCCAGGTGCCGTCCCAGTCGTCGTTGACCGCGCCCTGCTTCCAGATGCGGGCGCCGCCGTCGTACAGCACCTGCTTCGCCTGCTCCGTCAGCCCGAAGTGCATGCGGCGGCCCTCGCGGCGGCGCTGCAACAGGCCCCGGTTGACCATCCGCGTCAGCGTCGACCGCACGGCCTGCTCACCGACGCCGACGCGGCCGAGCACGTCGATGATGCTGCCCGAGTACACGCACAGGTCCCCCTCCTCCAGCACGTGATTGCCGAAGAAGGCGAGCAGGAGCGACTGCGGGCGCGGCTGCGAGACGTCCGCCGCGTCACGGGTCGGGTCGATACCGATGTCCTCCACACCGGTAAGCCTACGGTCGCCCACCGACAACGCGGCGGGCGACCGTCCCGGCTCAGCGACCATCGGCGGGGTGCGCGCGGTCGTACGGACGGAGATAGGCGGTCGGTCGGTACGAGACGTAGCGGGCGGGGTCCGTTGAATTCGCGGCTGCCGCGCGGGAGTTGAGGGAGTCCGCGTCCGTGCCGTGCCACGCACCCGTGTCGATGCGGTCCTCCAGGGTGTGCAGCGCGGCGACCTGTTCCGCGGCGCTGAACGTGCAGTGCCCGGCGTTGTCGGTGTAGGCCTGCCGCAGTTGGGAGGAGGCGCCGGCGGCGGTGACGGCGCGGCGCAGCGCGCTCTCGGTCTGCACGGGGACGAGCGGGTCGCCGGTGGTGTGCACGTCGAACTGCGGCTTCGTGAGCTTGCCGGAGAACGTGCTGGTGCGGCGCATCCAGGACACCGCGTCCGGATCCGCGCTGATACGCGGGGCGCGGCCCAGCGTGGCGAGATCGTCCCGCAGCGAGAGCCCGGCCTTGCGGTACAGCTCGCCGACCTCCTTGCTCACGGAGGACTGGGCGAGCAGCTTCGCGTAGTCGACGCCGGTGTTCCAGGACGTGTTGCCGCCGGACCGGGTCTCGGACTCCTGGCGCCGGTTGAAGGCGGCGATCTTGAGCAGGCCCTTGACGGCCGTGTACTGGTTGGCCTGTTGGGCGTCCCAGTCGGTCGGCGCGGGGCGGGGCTGTGACTCCTGGTTCCAGCCGGGGATGTTGTGCAGGGCGGCGGCGAGCGCGATACGGGCGCGTCCCTCGGGGGACGTCTGCGCCTTGTCGACCGCGGCGACCATGGTGTCCGCCGCGCGCGTGGCCGTCTCCTGGTCCGGCAGGTCGACCAGCGGGACGTCGGAGCCCGGCGCGAGGAGCGTCTTGAGGGCGAACACGGGGTCCAGCGTGTTGTTCCAGTTGGCGACGCCGCCGTGGACCAGGCCGCACAGGGACAGCGAGCCGTCGATGCGCTCCGGGTGCCGCTCGGCGAGCGCGGTGGTGACCATCCCGCCGTACGAGCGCCCCCAGGCGACGGTGCGCTCGGCGGCGCCGAACCGCTTCGTGAAGGCCGACAAGGTGGCGAGCTGGTCGTCGACCGCGCCCGGCAGCGTCCAGCCGGTGGTGGCGTAGGAGGATCCGATGAGGGCGTAACCCTGCTTCAGGAGAAGGGACTTGGTGGCGTCGTCCGGGGCGTTCTCCGCGGGGTTGGGCGCCCCGATGTCGTTGTAGCCGTGACCGAAGAGCAGCACCGTCCCGTTCCAGGCCGAGGGCACGTCCATGGTGTACGTCGCGCCCGAGGGCAGGCTGCCCTCGACGTGTCCGGTGTCCGGCGACGCCGCGAGGGCGGGGGACGGCAGCGCGGTGGCGGCCAGCGCGACAGCGACAGCGGCGGTGCAGGCGATACGTGTCCGGGGACCGGGAGTTCTCATGCGGTGGCCTCCTTGGTGGGGGTGGCGGGGGCTTCGGTGGTGTGCGTGAGCGTGACCTTGCCGGTCTCGCGGACGAACCACAGGGAGAACGCGGTGATCAGCGAACCGCCGCAGACCAGCAGGGCGATCGGCGTGCTGTTGCCGCTCCCCGCCACCAGGGCCCCGGCGATCATGGGGGAGAAGCCGGCGCCGATCAGGGTGGCGCCCTGGTAGCCGAGCGAGGCACCGGTGTAGCGCACGCGCGTGCCGAACATCTCGCTGAACAGGGCGCCCAGCGGGCCGTACATCATGGACTGGGCGACCCCGTGCCCCAGGACCACGGCCAGGATCAGCAGGCCGGGCGACTTGGAGTCGACGAGCGCGAGGACGGGGAAGGCGAGCGCCGCGGAGAGCAGGGCGCCGGCGAGGACGACCGGGCGGCGGCCGATCCGGTCGGAGAGCACCGAGGCGCACGGCAGCACGACGAGCGCGACCGACGAGGAGACCGTGAGCGCGGTCAGCGCCTGCGGGCGCGCGTAGCCGATGTCGGTGGCGTACGAGATGAGGTAACTGGTCAGCAGGGACTGTGCGGTGAAGGCGCCGATGCCCACGCAGCAGGCGAGCAGGACGGGGCGCGGGCGGCGCAGCACGTCGACGATCGGCAGGCGTGCCGTGTCGCGCTCCTGCTTCACCTCGGCGAACAGCGGGCTCTCGACGACCTTCAGCCGTACGAAGAGGCCGACGCCGAGCAGTACGACGCTCAGCAGGAACGGCACCCGCCAACCCCACGACATGAACTCTTCTTTAGGAAGCGAGACGACGAGGGCGACGACGGCCGCGGAGAGCAGGGAGCCCAGCGGCGCCCCCAACTGCGTGAAGCTGGACCACAGTCCACGCCGTCGCGCCCCGGCGTGCTCGACGACCATCAGTGTGGCGCCGCCCCACTCACCGCCGATGGCGATGCCTTGCACGACGCGCAGCGTGATCAGCAGCAGCGGCGCCCAGACACCTACGGTGTCGTACGTCGGCAGCAGCCCGATGAGGAAGCTGGCGCCGCCCATCAGGCCCATCGTGAGCAGCAGCATCGACTTGCGGCCCAGCCGGTCGCCGAAGTGCCCGAAGACGATCCCGCCGAGCGGGCGGGCGACGTACCCGGCGGCGAAGGTGCCGAACGCGGCGATGGTGCCGACGGCCGGGTCGGCGCCGGGGAAGAACAGCTCACCGAAGGCGACGGCGGCGACGGTGCCGTAGACGAGGAAGTCGTAGAACTCGACGGCGGTCCCGAGCAGCCCCGAGAGGGCAACTCGCCGCAGTTGCTTGGTGCGTTGGGACATCGCGGGCTCCCTTGGGCAGGGGAAGGGTGTCCGCGAATGTATGCGCGTCGGTGACTGCGGTCAATAAAGTGCACAACATCAATGCCGGGGCAGTACGTAGGTGGCGCCGCACGATTCGGCGAGGGTGGCGCCGAAGAGGGCGGCCGGGGTGTACGCGCCAGGTCGGCCCTCGCCGGCCAGCAGTCGCCGGGCGACCTCTGCGGACACTGCTCCGGTGTACTCCTGCGCGTCGCCCAGGCGCAGCCAGCCCTCTCGGGTCTCGCCGTCGGACCAGGTCACCACGGCGTGCCCCCAGGAGTGATCGCGGGGGCGCTCCTTGGCCTTGACGCGTACCCGGGCGAGGTGGCGTGTGGTGAACGAGCGCAGCCGTTCCCCTCGCATGAGGGTGCTCAGGGCGGGCATCATCGCCCGGAACAGAGGCGAGGAGGGAGCTTCGCTGGTCGCCGAAAGTACATGGCGGGCCCCGCTCGCCCGGTGCGCCGCAAGCAGCTCGCCCGACGGCATGCTCGCGGTGGTGACCTGCGAGCCGTCCGGCAGCGTGAGGCGCACCGGGTCGCTGAAGATCCGGGCGGGTGTCAGGTGGCCATCGGTGATCCGACGGCCGTGGAGGCTGCTCAGGAGGGTGCCGATCAGGGCTTCACCGGCCGTGCCTTCCTCCATCGCGATCGAGGGCACCATGTCGACACGGACCCGAAGCGGGGCGGGTCGGCCCTCGCAGAGCTTCACCACGACGCTCTCGGTGGCGGTCACGCCGAACCCGGCACCCGTGACCACCGTGTGCCCCGCCTGGACGGCCGCGTCGTGGATCTCGTACGTGGCGGAGAGCGCAGCGACATCGTTCGCCAGGTCGATGTAGTGGCTGCCGACGGCGCGGCAGGCGTCGACGACCCCCGGGGCCGTGGTGGTGAAGGGGCCGACCGTGTTGATGACCACGGCCGGGCGTTGCTGCCGGATTTCCGCGGCGGCGGCCGCAAGGGACGGCGCCAGCAGTGTTTCGCTGCCGGTCTGCTGTGCTGCGGCGTGCAGGCGGTTCGCGTCCCGGCCGACGAGGACGGCTGTCGGGCCGGGCCGGGTCAGCTGCGTTGCGATGGCGCGGCCGCTGCGTCCGGTGCCGCCGAGCACCCATATCTGTGCAGTCATTCGAAGAGTTCCTCTGGTCGAGGGTCGGGCGGGTGCGAGGGTCAGCCGGTCGTGATGACGAGCTTGCCGCCCTTGGGTGTGCCCTCGCGCTCGAGTTCGGTCAGCGCCTTGATGGCATCGCTGAGCGGCACCGTGCGGGCGATCGGAACCCGCAGGGTGCCGCGTCCGGCGGCGCGCGCGACCTCCTCGAGGTCCGCCGTGACGGGCCTGGTGATCAAGACGTTGTACGGACCCGGCAGTGCGCTCTTGGCCATGTTCGCGGGGGTGGGGTGGATGCTGACGATGCGTCCGCCCGGCTTCAGCATCCTTTTTGCCGCATCGGTCGGGAGCGTGTCCGCGGTGTCGAGGACGAGGTCGAATCGCCCGCTGAGCCCCGTCGGGTCGAAGCCGAATTCGACGATCGGGTCGAGGTCGAGGTCGCGCGCGTCCTGCGCTTCGGTGGCCCGGCAACTGCCTCCCACCGAAGCGCCGTGCGCCAGCGCGATCCGGGCGCCGGCTCGGCCGACTCCACCGAGGCAGCCGTTGATGAAGACCGATTGCCCGGGCTGCACCTTTCCCTTCTTGACCACGGCCTGGAATGCGGTGAGGCCGACGGTCGGGACGGCGGCGGCCTCCTCGAAGGAGAGGTTCGCGGGCTTCTTCACGACGCCCCGCTCCTCGGCGAGGACCATCTCGGCGAAAGCTCCCGACGCCTTGATGGACGCCCCGCCGAGCACCTCGTCGCCGACGGCGAGCCGCGTGACGCCCTTGCCGACCGCCTCGACGGCGCCCGCGAAGTCGTAGCCCAGCGCGCGCGGGAACTTCCGCCCCGTCACCATCTTCATGGCGCCGCTGCGGATGCCCCAGTCCATCGGATTTGCCGCTGCTGCCCGCACGCGGACCAGGACCTCGCCGGAGCCGGGACGGGCGGGCTCGAAATCTTCCAGACGCATTACGTCGGGTCCGCCGTACTGGTGGTACTGGATGCGCTTCATCAGGGGCCTCCACACAGTGATGTCACTCGATGACATCACTCTACACCGCGATGTCATCGAGTGACATCGCAGTGAGTGGGGCGGGTTGTCATGCGGTGACATCACCTACACTCTCGGCATGGGACGGTGGAAGCCTGGGGCCGGTGACCGGCTGCGCGAGGCGGCGCTGTCGCTCTATCTGGAGCGCGGCTTCGAGCAGACGACGGTGGCGGACATAGCCGAGCGGGCGGGCGTCACGGCCCGTACGTTCTTCCGGTATTTCGCCGACAAGCGCGAGGTCCTCTTCGACGCCTCCTCCGCCCTGGAAGAGAAGTCGCTGGCTGCTCTCGAGGGGGTGCCGGCCACGGCGCCGGCGCTGGATGCCGTCGCGGCCGTACTCGACAGCGTGGCCCGGATGGTGGGGGACGACCGCGAAAGCGCACGGAAGCGGCAGACCGTGATCATGGCCAACGCGGATCTCCGCGAACGAGAGTTGATCAAGCTCACGTCCCTGTCGGCCGCCCTGGCCGACAGGTTGCGAGAGCGGGGCATCGGCGACGTAGAGGCCAGCCTTGCTGCCGAGACCAGCATCGCCGTGTTCCGCGTGGCCTTCTCGCGATGGGTCACCGCCACCGACGATCAGGATTTGCAGGACGTCATCCGCGAGACCTTGGACCGACTGCGGACCCTGGCCGCCGGCACTGAACCGTCTGTCAACAACGCTCGTGGTTGCTATGGCTAGTCGGGCAGCGGTCGATCCGCGACGACGTTCTTCATGACGAGCGTGGAGTTCAGGCGCTGTACTCCCGGCAGGCGCGCGAGCTGCTGGTCGTAGAGCTGCTGAAAGGCGGTCAGGTCGGCGGCGGCCACCCGCAGCAGATAGTCCGGGTCGCCGAACAGGCGCTGCGCCTGCAGCACATGGGGCACCGCCGCCACCGCCTCCTCGAACGAGGCGACGGTGTCCCGGTCCTCCCAGCCCAGGGTGACGAAGACCAGCGCCTCGAAGTCCAGGCCGAGGGCGGACGGGTCGACGACGGCGCGGTAGCCGCGGATCGCCCCCGAGCGTTCGAGATCGCGCAGCCGGCGGTGGCAGGGCGAGACGCTCAGCTTCACGCGCGCGGCCAGCTCGGTGATGGTGAGACGGCCGTCCATCTGCAGCTCGGTAAGAATTTTCCGGTCCATGGCATCCATGAAGAAGATTCTCCCTCAGATCCGCCGGGATCGGAGTAAAGAAGGGAACACCTTCGGGCGGATCCGGCCTAGCCTTCCTCGCGTACAACTGCACGTGAGAGGGATCGACACACATGGACACGACCACGCTGGCGGCATTTCTGGCCGTGGACCTCCTGCTGGTGTTCACACCGGGCGCGGACTGGGCCTACGCGATCGCGGCCGGACTGCGGGACCGCTCGGTCGTCCCGGCGGTGGCCGGACTGATAACCGGCTACGTGGGATACACACTGCTCGCCGTCGCGGGCCTGGCCGTGCTCGTGGCGAGTTCGGCGACCCTGCTCACGGCGCTGACCGTCGCCGGGGCCGGATACCTGGTGTGGCTCGGCTGCAACGTGCTGCGGCAGCCCGCCGTGCTCACCGCCGGCGAGGAATCCGTCGGCGCCTCCCGCCGCCAGGTCATGCTCAAGGGCATCGGCATCAGCGGCCTCAACCCCAAGGCGCTGCTGCTGTACCTCTCCCTCTTCCCTCAGTTCATCCACCCCGCGACGGGCTGGCCGGTGGCCGTGCAGACCGGCGTGCTCGGCACCCTCCACATGACCGCCTGCGCCGTCGTCTACCTCGGTGTCGGCGTGCTGGCACGCACCGTTTTGAAGACCCGGCCTTCGGCGGCGCGGGCGGTGACACGGGTATCCGGGGTCATGATGATCGCGATCGGTGGTTTCCTGTTGGCGGAGCAGTTGGCGTAGGCGGCGCGGTCGCCGCGGGCGGGGCAACTGCCGTGGGCGGAGACCGAGGAGTGCGTGTGAACGGCGAGAGGGACCGGATGCAGTTGTCCACCTTCACCACCGGCCGGCTGGTCATGCTGCCGCTGCGTGTCGAGCACGCGGAGGAGATGACCGGCGTGCTCGGTGACCCGGCCCTGCACACCTTCATCGGCGGCACGCCGGGCACGGTCGAGGAGCTGCGGGCGCGCTACCGGCGGATGCTCGCGGGCTCGCCCGACCCGGACGTCACCTGGCTCAACTGGGTGGTACAACTCCGGGACGAGGAGTGCCTGGTGGGCACGGTGCAGGCGACCGTCGGGGACGGCGTCGCGGAGATCGCCTGGGTCGTGGGCACGCGGTGGCAGGGGCGCGGCTTCGCCACCGAGGCCGCGCGAGGGCTTGCCGCGTGGCTCGGGGAGCGGGGCGTCGGGACGCTCGTCGCCCACATCCACCCCGAGCACCACGCGTCCGCCGCCGTCGCCACCGCCTGCGGGCTCGCGCCCACGGACGAGTGGCAGGACGGCGAAGTGACGTGGCGGCTCAGCACGTGACAAGGGCGGCTCAGCGGAAGGCCGGCAGCCCCGTCAGGGTCTTGCCGATCACCAGCGAGTGGACCTCGCTCGTGCCCTCGTAAGTGAGCACCGACTCCAGGTTGTTGGCGTGCCGCATCACCGGGTATTCGAGGGTGATGCCGTTGGCGCCGAGGATGGTGCGGCACTCGCGGGCGATCTGGATGGCCTCGCGCACGTTGTTGAGCTTGCCGACGCTGATCTGCTCCGGTGTGCCGCGGCCCTCGTCCTTGAGCCGGCCGAGGCGCAGCGCGAGCAGCATGCCCTTGTCGAGTTCGAGGGCCATGTCGGCGAGCTTCTGCTGCGTCAGCTGGTACGAGGCCAGCGGGCGCTCGAAGACCGTCCGGTCACCGGCGTAGGAGATCGCCGCCTCCAGGCAGTCGCGGGCGGCGCCGATTGCGCCGAACACGATGCCGAAGCGGGCCTCGTTGAGGCAGCCGAGCGGGCCGGAGAGGCCGCGCGCGTTCGGCAGCATCGCGTCGGCGGGCAGCCGTACGTCCTCCAGGACCAGCTCGCTGGTGACGCTGGCGCGCAGGGACAGCTTGCGCTTGATCTCCGGAGCCGAGAAGCCGGGCGTACCCGCCGGGACCAGGAAGCCGCGCACGCCCTCCTCGGTGCGGGCCCAGACGACGGCGATGTCCGCCACCGAGCCGTTCGTGATCCACATCTTGGCGCCGTTGAGGACCCAGTCCTTGCCGTCGCGCTTGGCGTTCGTGCGCATCGAGCCGGGGTCGGATCCCGCGTCCGGCTCGGTGAGGCCGAAGCAGCCGATCTTCTCGCCCGCCGCCATGCCCGGCAGCCACTGCTGCTTCTGCTCCTCGGAGCCGTACTTCCAGATCGCGTACATGGCGAGCGAGCCCTGCACCGAGACCAGGCTGCGCAGACCCGAGTCCACCGCCTCCAGCTCCATGCACGCGAGGCCGTACGAGACGGCGCTGGTGCCCGCGCAGCCGTAGCCCTCCAGGTGCATGCCGAGGACGCCGAGGCCGCCCAGTTCGCGGGCGAGCTCGCGGGCCGGGATGGCGCCGTTCTCGAACCATTCGGCCACCTTCGGGCGCAGCTCGCGCTCGCCCATGGTGCGCACGGTGTCGCGGATGGCGCGCTCCTCGTCGCTCAACATGCCGTCGATGTCGACGAGTTCGAAGGGGTGGAGGGGGGCTGAGGGCATCGCGGACTCCTTGGCTGCGTGGCCGGTCGGCGCTAGGGTGACGGATATCGGATTTTGGATCCAACTTTCTTTACGTCTCGGATCGTAGCCCCACGCCCACCGCTTGCCAAGGTTCCACAAGGAGAGCCGTATGCCGGCCACAAGGCCCGTCGCCCAGGGAGCTCTTTCGGGGCTCGTCGTCGCCGACTTCGGCCGGGTCCTCGCGGCCCCGTATCTGACGATGCTCCTCGCCGACCTCGGCGCGGAGGTCATCAAGGTCGAGCGCCCCGGAGCCGGCGACGAGACCCGCTCCTGGGGGCCGCCCTTCGCCGAGGGCGAGGCCACCTACTTCCTCGGGGTCAACCGCAACAAGCGCTCCGTCGCCCTCGACCTGACCGAGGAGTCCGGGCGCGAGGCGGCCCGCGCCATCGCCGCCCGCGCCGACGTCCTCGTCGAGAACTTCCGGCCCGGCACCATGGACCGACTCGGCCTCGGCTACGAGGAGTTGAGCGCGCTCAACCCCGGTCTCGTGTACTGCTCGGTCACCGGATTCGGCACCGCAGAGGGCGCCGCGCTGCCCGGCTACGACCTCCTGGTGCAGGCCATGGGCGGCCTGATGAGCGTCACCGGGGAGCCGGGCGGCCAGGGCACCAAGGCCGGCGTCGCGCTCGTCGACGTCATCACGGGGATGCACGCGGGGCTCGGTGTCATGGCGGCGCTGCGGCACCGCGACGCCACCGGCGAGGGGCAGAAGGTCGAGGTCTCCCTGCTCACCTCGCTGCTCTCGGCGCTCACCAATCAGGCCTCCGCGCACGTCGCCGGGGGAGTGGTGCCGCGCGCGATGGGCAACAAGCACCCGAGCATCGCCCCGTACGAGGTCCTCGACGCCAAGGACCGGCCGCTGGCGCTCGCCGTCGGTAACGACCGGCAATTCGGCGCGCTGTGCGCCGAGTTGGGGGTGCCCGCCCTCGCCGATGACCCGCGCTTCGCGAGCAACACCGCGCGCGTGGCCCACCGGGAGGAACTCCTCGCCGAACTCACCGAGCGGCTGCGCGAGCGCGGGGCCGACGAGTGGTTCGAGACACTGACCGCCGTCGGTGTGCCCTGCGGCCCGATCAACGACCTCGGGGAGGCCTTCGCCTTCGCCGAACGCCTCGGCCTCGACCCCCGCGTGCACATCGACGACCCGAACCGCGAGACACCCGCCGCGCAGGTCGCCAACCCCATCCGGCTGAGCGCCGCCCCCGCCGCGTACGTCACGGCGCCGCCGCGGCTCGGCGAGCACACCGAGCAGATCCTCGCCGAGCTGGGGCTTTCCACCGTCGACGAGGCGGGCGATGTCAGTGGGGCTCCGTAGGATGGGCGCCGTTCACCACGTGCTGCCGACGCCCGGCAGAGAGGAAGAGGAGCCGCCATGACCACGCCCGCACCGAGGCGGCGGCCCCCCACGGCGCAGCAGTTCGTCCTCGAGGAGCTGCGCCGCGCCATCACCAGCGGAGAGATCAAGCCGGGCATGCCGATCCGGCAGGACGCCCTCGCCGAGCAGCTCGGCGTGAGCCGGGTGCCGCTGCGCGAGGCGCTCAAGACACTGGAGGGCCAGTCCCTCGTCGTGCACCACGCGCACCGCGGCTACTTCGTGGCCGAGCTGTCCCTGGCCGAGCTGCGCGAGGTGTACCGCATCCGGGAGATCCTGGAGGCCGAGGCCGTACGCGCGGCGATGCGCGGCGGCGGCGCCGTCCTCGACACCCTGGAAGAGGCCCAGGAGGAGGTGGAGGCGCAGGCCGCCGCGGCGGATGTCGCGGCGATGGCGGCCGCCAACCGCAGATTCCACTTCGTCCTCTTCGAGGCGTCCGGCATGCACCGCCTGGTGCAGCTCATCGCGACCCTGTGGGACGCCACGGACGCGTACCGCTCCCTCTACTACGCGGACTCGACCAGCCGTACGCATGTCATCGACGAACACCGTGCGGTCCTCGACGCGCTGCGCGAGGGGCGCACGGAGGACGCCGTGCGGCTGCTCGACGGGCACCGTGAGCATGCGGTGGCCGCGCTGGAGGGGCTGCTCGGCGAGGGGGCGGGCGCGTAAATCGGTGGAGCGGGCGACCCGGACGGCCTAGGTTGACCGGGTCCACGATCCCCCTGCGTGCAGAACGAGGTGTGTTTGATGACGGTCCGAGCAACGGCGGCCGGCTCCGGTCGGCTGTCCATCACGGCAGCCCCGACCTCATCGAACGTAACCTCATCTGACGTAAGGAACACCCCTCGTGGATCTGCCACGCATCTTCACCGTCCGCGAAAGTAGCCACCGCATCCACAACCCGTTCACCCCGGGCAAGCTCGCCGCCCTGGGCCGGGCGCTGCACCTGGCGCCCGGGACCCGAGTGCTCGACCTCGCCAGCGGTTCGGGCGAGATGCTCTGCACCTGGGCCCGCGACCATCAGGTCACCGGGACCGGAGTGGACATCAGCACGGTGTTCACCGAGAAGGCCCGCGCCCGCGCCGCCGAACTCGGTGTCGCCGGCCGGGTCGACTTCGTCCACGGCGACGCCTCCGGGCACGTCGCGGACGAGCCGGTCGATGTCGCCGCGTGCGTCGGTGCGACCTGGATCGGGAGCGGTGTGGCCGGCACGGTCGACCTCCTCGCCAAGAGCCTGCGCCCCGGCGGCCTGATGCTCATCGGCGAGCCGTACTGGCGCCGGGAGGTGCCCGACGAGGACACCGCCAAGGCCTGCCACGCCACGAGCAAGGCCGACTTCCTGCTGCTGCCGGAGCTGATCGAACGCTTCGGCGGGCTCGGGTACGACGTCGTGGAAATGGTGCTGGCCGACCAGGACAGCTGGGACCGGTACCAGGCGGCCCAGTGGCTCAACCTCCGCCGCTGGCTCGAGGCGCATCCCGAGGACGAACTGGCCGCGGAGGTACGGGCCGAGCTCACCACCGAGCCCGCGCGCTACACGCGGTACCAGCGCGAGTATCTCGGCTGGGGAGTCTTCGCGCTGATGGCCCGCTGACGGCCTCATGACAGCGGGTCCGGGAGCACGCTGTGTGCTCCCGGACCCGCCTTTTCTCTCTGGTGTTCTACGAGGTCAGCAGACGCTGTCCGACGGCTTCGGGTTGCCGAGGCCGAACAGCGGGCGAAGCCGCAGGCCGGCCCACGTGCCGAGGATGGCGACGGCGCCCCAGATCCAGCCGTGCAGCGAACCGGAGACGATGCCCGCGAGGTACGCGCCGATGTTGCAGCCGCCCGCGAGCCGTGCGCCGATCCCCATCAGGATGCCGCCGACGACCGCGGCGACCGCCGTACGGGCGGGGATGCCGCGGTGCAGCTTCCACACGCCGCCCGCCGCGGCGGCGACCGCCGCGCCGACCATGATGCCGATGTCGGTGAGGCTGGTCTTGTCGGCGAGCACCGGCCCCGCCAGCTGGGCGGAGTTGCCGGGCTGCTGCCAGAACGCCCACGTCTCGGGGGACCCGCCGAGCGCGCCCACCGCCTTCGAGCCCCACAGTGCGAACGCGCTCGTCACGCCCCACGCGCCGCCGGACACCAGCAGCACACCCGCGCCGAGCACCGCGAGCACCACGGCGCCCGCAGCCAGCGGCCAGGAGCCACGGACCGTACGGAGCAGCGCGCCCTTCGCCGACGGCGGGGTGCCGACCGGCGGGGGATTGCGGCGGGCCTGCACGGCGCGCGCGATGAACCAGATCGCGGCGAGCGCGACGATGGTGATCGCCCAGGAGCCGAACCAGCCGACGTGGTCGGACAGCAGGTACGGGTCGAGCGCCGGCAGATCGCTCCAGAGCCCGAACTGCCAGGCGGCGAGGGTGGAACCGACGATGAACCCGAAGAGCGTGAGCACGATCGAGCTCTGCCCCGAGCCGACGGCGAACAGGGTTCCGGACGCGCAGGCGCCACCGAGCTGCATGCCGATCGCGAACACGAACGAGCCCACGATGAGGCCGATGCCGATCGGCCCCGCACTGGGCGCGGGCACCGAGCCGAACAGCCCACTGCCGGTGCCGATGATCAGCGCGAAGAGCGTCGCCGTGGTGCCGAGCAGCAGGGTGTGCGCCCGCAGCCCGGTGCCGTTGCCGACGGCCACGAGCTGCCGCCAGGCGGAGGTGAAACCGAACCGCGAGTGGAACAGGGCGAACCCGAGCCCGAGACCGAGCAGCAGCAGGATGCCCGGCTTGGCACCGTGCGCCGCGAACACGTAGGCGTCGAGCGCGGCGCCGATGACCCCGGCGCCGACGAGCGGCCCCCACCGGGTGGGCGGCGCGGCCTCGGCGACCGGGGCGGGCGAGGAGGTGGGGGACGGGGCGATCAGGGCGGCGCGCGGCGGCGCCCCGGCGGGGGGAGCGGTGGTCACGGCAGTTCTCCGGCAGGTGGAGTGGGAACGTTCGGGCGCGGTGGAGAAACGTCAGCGACGACAGAGCGCGTCGTCGACACTCCACGTCGTGGCCGCGAAGAGCGCGAGAGCCAGGTGACGAGCGGGACCGAACATGTGCGCCACTTTAGGGTTTCCGCCGGATTCCGTGGGAGCGCGTCTCACATCGCGGGCGCGACATGAGACGCGAGCGGGTCCCTCAGGCCGTGGCCAGCGACACCTCTGTCGACTTCAGCAGGGCGACCACCGTCGTCCCGGCCGCCAGACGCAGGTCGGCGGCGGCGTCCTTCGTGATGGCGGCGGTCAGTTCCGCCCCGCTGATGTCGACCCTGACCGAGGCCATGGCGCCCCCGGTGGCGACGTCCTTGACCGTGCCGGGCAGCTGATTGCGGATGGACAGGCCCTCGACGGGCGCTGTCGCGAGCGCCACCTCGGTCGACTTGACCAGGGCGCGGACCGCGGACCCCGAGGCGAGGCCCAGGTCCTTGACGGACTCGAGGGTGATGGCGGCCGTGAGGTCCTGGCCGCCGTCGAGACGGACCTTGACCGTCGCCATCACCTCGCCCGTGGTGACGGCCGTGACGGTGCCGGGAAGCTGGTTGCGGATGGAGAGGGCCATGGCGATGCGCCTCGCAAAGTCGGGTTTATGGGGCTTTTGCGCGTGCTTCACACTAGAGCCCGGGTAACCCGAAGGACCCGTCACGCCGGGTACGCGTGCGTCTGTGTCGCCTTGACCGTGGCCCACACCGTCGCGCCGGGGTGCAGGTCAAGTTCGGCCGCCGCCACCGTCGTGAGGTCCGCGGCGAGGGGGAGGTCGCCGGAGAGGGCGGCGCGGATCTGGTCCCCGTGCGTCTCCATTCCGCTCACCTCGCACCGCCACAGGTTGCGCGCGCTCGACCCCGTGGGCCGCTCCCGGTGCAGTGTCACCGCGCTGGGCGGAAACGCGACGAAGACAGGGCCGTTCAGCTCCTCCGTCGTCGTGATCGCGGGGCCGTCGTCGTCGACGTGGACGGTGTGGCCCTCGGCGCGGCCGCGGTACAGGTTGAGGCCGACGAGCTGGGCGATGTAGTCCGTGCGCGGGCGGCGCGCGACGTCCGACGGGGCGCCGTCCTGGACGACGTGGCCGTGCTCGATGACGACGAGCCGGTCGGCCAGCACCATCGCGTCCAGCGGATCGTGGGTGACAAGCACCGCCACCGCCTCGAACTCGGCCAGGTGGCGGCGGAGTTGGGCGCGCACGTCCAGGCGGGTGCGGGCGTCGAGCGCGGCGAGCGGCTCGTCGAGGAGCAGCAGCCGCGGCCGCGTGGCGAGCGCACGGGCGAGCGCGACCCGCTGGGCCTGCCCGCCGGAGAGCCGACGCGGCTTCGCCCCGGCGTGCTCCGCGAGCCCCATCCGGTCGAGCCAGGCCTGCGCCTGCGCCCGAGCCTCCGCCTTCGCGGCACCCTGGCAGCGCGGCCCGAACGCCACATTGTCGAGGGCGCTCAGGTGCGGGAACAGCAGGTAGTCCTGGAACACCACACCCACCGGGCGCGACTCGGGCGGCGTGCCGTCGAGCGGGGTGCCATCGAGGTGGAGGTGTCCGGCGTCGAGGGGTGTCAGTCCCGCGAGCGCCCGCAGCGCGGTCGTCTTCCCGGCCCCGTTCGGCCCGAGCAGCGCGACGACGTCGCCGGGGTTCGCGGTCAGCGCGACGTCCAGCCGAAAGGTGCCGCGGTCCACGACGAGGTGCGCGTCGAGCCCCGCCCCCGCCACGTCCTCGGGCGCCACCGTCTTCTGAAGGTCGGTCATGACGCGGTCATCCAACGGTCACGCAGGCCCGCGAGCACCGTGATCGACACGGCGAGCAGCACCAGGCTGAGGGAGATCGCCGCGGCCGGGTCGCTCTGCATGGCGAGGTACACGGCGAGCGGCATGGTCTGGGTGCGGCCGGGAAAATTGCCGGCGAAGGTGATCGTCGCGCCGAACTCGCCGAGCGCCCGCGCCCACGCGAGCACCGCGCCTGCCGCGATCCCGGGCGCGATCAGCGGCAGCGTCACCCGCCGGAACGCGGTGAACCGGGAGGCACCGAGCGTCGTGGCGGCCTCCTCGTAGCGCGGATCGGCCGCCCGCAGCGTGCCCTCGACACTGATCACGAGGAATGGCATCGCCACGAACGCCTCGGCGATCACGACACCGGTCGTGGTGAACGGCAGCGTGATCCCGAACCAGGAGTCCAGATACTGCCCGACAACACCGTTGCGCCCGAGCGCGGTGAGCAGCGCGACGCCGCCCACCACCGGCGGCAGTACCAGCGGCAGCGTCACCAGCGCCCGTACGAGACCGCGCCCCGGGAACTCCGTGCGCGCGAGCAGCCACGCCAGCGGCACCCCGAGCACCAGACTCACCAGCGTCGCCAACGTGGCGCACACCAGCGACAGTTGGAGCGCCTGCCACACCTCGGGACTGGTCAGCTGCTCGGGCAGCTGCGCCCACGGGGCCCGTACGAGCAGTGCCACCAGCGGCACCACCAGGAACGCAAGGCCCACGAGCGCGGGTACGAGCAGCGGCAGCGGAGGGACGCGGCCACGGCGGCGCCGCGACCCGCCCTCCACGGTGTCGTGCACTGCGGTCACGGCTTCAGGAACCCGGCATCGGTCAGCGCCTTCTGCCCGTCGGCGGACTTGACCAGCTCGATGAACGCCTTGCCGGCCTCGGCGTTGGGCGCCTTCTTCAGCGGGGCGATCGGGTAGTCGTTGATGGCGTCCTTGGACTCGGGGAACTCCACGCCCTCCACCTTGTCACCCGCCGCGTGCACATCCGTCTTGTACACGATCGCCGCGTCCGCCTCCTTCAGCTCCACCTTCGTCAGGGCGCTCTTGACGTCCTGCTCGTACGAGACCGGGGTGAGCTTCAGCTTGCTGGAGGTGAGGGCCGTCTGCGCGGCGGCGCCGCACGGCACCTCCTTTGCGCACAGCACGACCTTCTGGCCGGACTTCGTGAGGTCCTTCAGGGACGACACCTTGTGCGGGTTGCCGGGGAGGGTGGCGATCTCCAGCTGATTGCGGACGAAGGTGCTCGGCTTGCCGTCGGCGTCACCGGCGTCGGTCACCGTCTTCATCGTCTTGGGGCTCGCGGCCGCGAACACGTCGGCGGGGGCGCCGCCGGTGATGCCCGCGGCGAGGCTGTCGCTGCCGCCGAAGTTGAAGGTGACCTTGGTGCCGGGGTGCTCCCTCTCGAACTGCTTGCCCAGCTTCGTGAAGCTCTCCTTGAGGGAGGCAGCGGCGAACACGTTCACCGTCCCGGACAGCTTCTTGTCGCTGGAGGCGGAGCCGGAGGAGTCCGCGTCGGAGGATCCGGACCCGGAGTCGGACGATCCACAGGCGCTCAGCGTCAGCAGCGCCACGGCCCCCACGCCGGTCACCTGCAGCATGCGGCGGGTCGTGGTCCTGCGCGCGGAACGGGTTGTCACGGTTCAGCTCCCCTGCTGTGTCCTGGAACGCTTACGGCGACCATACTGCCGCAACTGCCAGGGGTAAGTCGCCTGTGGGTTCGCATGATCCCGGTGGGTGGACGGTACGGGTGCGCATGTGCGTTTCTACGTGCCCTGGGGGTGGAAGCCGCTCACGCACGGTCGATATGGACATTCGTCGACTTCACGCGCGCCGTGGCCTCCATGCCGACCTCCAGGCCCAGCTCCTCCACCGCCTCCCGCGTGAGCAGCGAGACCAGCCGGTGCGGCCCGGCCTGGATCTCCACCTGGGCGGCGACGTCGCCCAGCTTCACGGCGGTGACGATCCCGGGGAACGCATTGCGCACAGAGGTGTACGAGGGGTGGTCGTCGGCGTCGTCGCCCGCGGCCAACTCCACGGAGAACGCGGCGAGATCCTTGCCCTGGACGACCCGGTGCCCACTCGCGTCGCGGTGTGTGACGATCCGCCCGGCATCCGCCCACCGCCGCGCGGTGTCGGGACTGACGCCGAGCAGCCGTGCGGCCTGGCCGATTGTGTAGGACTGCATGCGGCAAAGATTAACTTCCGGCCATCCCGCGGAGATCGCTCGGCGCACCTGCCGAGAAGGCGCGGTGGGCCGCCTACAGCTGCGCGAACAGCTCCTCAAGAGGCGCGGGCACGCACCCGGCGTCGTACGCCGCCTCGGTCAGCAGTCGTCCGTAGCGGATCTTGCGGCCCGCCTTGGTGCCGAGGAAGCGGCGCAGGCGGCGGTGCGCGGACCTGTCCTGCTGGGCGGGCTGGCGGGCGAAGGTCTGCCAGGGGTGCCACTCGTCGGCTTCCCGGACGACCTCCTCGACCCGTGCGACGCCGAGTGCGCGGATGAACTCGTCCTCCAGGTCCGCGACGCACACGAAGACGCTGCCGCTGCCCGGCCCGTCGATCTGTCCGTCGGCCGGCTCCAGCGCGCGGTCGTAATAGCGCCGCTCGCGCTCGTCGCACAGCCCGGTCAGCCGCAGCCCGAGCCCTGCAGGCCCGAGCAGCCGGGCGTAGCGGCCGACGTTCATCGCGCCGCCCATGGACACGACGCACACGCCCTCGGCCGCGAGGTCCCGCCCGCGACGCTCGGCGAGCGCGTCAACCGCCGCGACATCACTGAGCCCTTCGAGGAGTACGGCGCCGCGCACCCGCAGACGCCCGGCCAGCTCCCGGGCCGACGTACCGGGACCACCGGCGGCCCACTCGGTGACCGCCTGGTGAAACGCCTTCATGCCTGCCGTGTCCGTCGTCTCCGTCACGCGCTCAATCCTCTGCTGGAAGGGCCGGGAGCCCAACCGAGTATCACGGCGAGGAGGAATCTCGGTCGAACCGCTCCCGCGCCGCACAGCGCCGGTACTAGCCTCGAAGTCCGTTCAAAACGCCCACGCGTGCCGTGGGCACATTCCGCGGGCCGTTTCTACGGGCACGTACCGCGGCCCTATACGGCTATACAGCTAGACGGCTATACGGCGACCCCAGGGACCGGCATGGACGACGCCACACCTTCAGGACCCCGTCTCTTCGAGCGTGACCTCGAAATGGCCGCGGCGACGCGGGCGTTGGACGCGCTGTGCGGTTCGCGGCGCACCGGCGGAGTCGTCGTCTACCGGGGCGAGGCGGGCGTCGGGAAGACCGCGCTGCTCACCCGGATCGCGGACGCCGCCCGCACGCGCTGCACCGTGTACGCGGCGCGGTCGGGCGAGTCCACCACGCATCAGCCCTTCCACCTGGTGCGGCACCTGCTCGGCCCCGCGCTCGGCCCGGCCACGCCGCGGTCCGCGTTCGGTCCTGCCCTCGACGTCGCGGGGCCCGCCCTCGGCCTCAGCGCGCCCGGCGCCCGCCCCGCCGACCCGCAAGGCGTGCGCGACGCGCTCGACGCCCTCCTCGCCGAGCTGGCCCACGAGCGGATCGCCGCGAAGGACGGCCCCCTCGTGCTGCTCGCCGACGACGCCCACTGGGCCGACGGCGAGAGCCTCACCTGGCTCGCCTCCCTCGCGCCACGCCTTGTCGCCCTGCCGGTCCTGCTCGTCGTCGCGCACCGCCCCGAGGAACTCGCGGACGCCTCGCGCGAGGCCGCGGGCAACCTCGCCGCTCTCGCTCGCGCCGCCCGCTTGCACGTCACCCTCCAGTCCCTCACCCAGGAGGCCACCGGCGACCTGGTGCGCGGTGTGCTCGGCGACCTGGCCGACGACGTGTTCTGCCGCGAGGTGTGGGCGGTGACCACCGGAAACCCGTACGAAGCCGTGGAGTTGCTCGCCAAGTGCAGCGCCCGCGGCCTCGCCCCGACGCAGGCCGCCGCCCCGGTGCTGCGCGCCTTCGGCACCACGGCGCGCGGCGGCGGCATCGTGGCCCGGCTCGGTGAACTCGACGCGGACTGCAACCGGTTGGCGTGGGCCGCGGCCGTCCTCGGCACCGACATCACGTTCGCCTCGGCGGCCGGGCTCGCGGGCCTGCCGCCGGAGCGGGCCACCCGGTGCGTACAACTGCTGCGCGAGGCCCGCATCCTGGCACCCGACGGGGGAGCGGGCGGACCGCGCCCGGCCGCCTTCGGCGAGGTCATCGACCCCTCCGAGCCGCTCGACTTCCAGCACCCCCTCGTCGGCACCGCCGTCTACCGCAGCGTCCCGCCCGCCACCCGCACCGCCCTGCACGGCCAGGCCGCCTGGACGCTGACCCGGCACGGACACGGACCCGCCGCGATCTCCCGGCACCTCCTGGAGGTACACCCCGACGACGACCACGAGGCGGTCCGCCTGCTGCGCGAGGCCGCCGCCGAGCACCTGGCCGTCGGCGCCCCCGAAGCGGCCCGCCGCTGCCTGGAGCGCGCCCTGCGCGAACCGCCGTCCGTCGTCGACCGTGCCCAAGTGCTGTACGAACTCGGCTGCGCCTGTCTGCTCTCCTCGCCCGCCACCACCGTCAAGCATCTGCGGGCCGCCCTCGAACTACCGGGCCTCACCGAACAGTTGCGCATCGACGCCACCCTGCGCCTCGCCCAGGCCCTCGCCCACAGCAACCAGATGCGGGATGCCGCGCGCTGCGTCGCCGACAGCGCCGCCGTCACCCCGCCCGGCACCCAGCAACTACGGCTGCTGGCCGCCCGGTTCATGTACGAGGCGTTCCTCGTCGAGGAGGACGACGGGCCCGCGCGGTCCGAGCAGCTCGCCCTGCTCGCCGACCCGCTGCCCGGCGCCGACAACGCCGAGCGCGCCCTGCTGACCCTGCGCGCCTTCGACGCGATGCTGCGCGGCGAGCCCGCCGACGACGTGGCCGACCTGTGCGACCGCGTTCTCGTCAACGGACGGCTCCCGCCCGGTCTCGGCTGGACCGACACCGAATGGGGCTTCGAGATCCCCGCCCTGCTCGGCATCACGCTCGCCTACATCGACCGGCTGCACGACGCGGAGGGCCTGTTCACGGAGGCGCTGCGCACGTTCGAGCTCGGCGGCTGGAGCGGCGCCCACCTTGCCTTCGCGCACATCCTGTGCGGAGCCGTCGAGCGCAGGCGCGGGCGCCTGGTGGAGGCCGAGGCGTACCTGCGCGAGGGGCTGCGTCTTGCCGAACGCGTCGGCGACCGGGTCACCGTCCAGTGGGACGCGCTCTGCCTGCTGATCGACACACTCCTGGCCCGCGGCCACGTTGACAAGGCCCACCAACTCGCCGACGACTACGGGTTCTGCGCGCCCTACCCGGACGCGCTGATCCTCCCCGACGCCCGCTCGGTGCGCGGCCGCCTGCTGCTCGCGCTCGGCCGCACCAAGGAGGCCAGGGCCGAACTCGAGGGCACGGCCGCCTCGACGACGATCCGCGGCCGCCACAACGTGCAGTGGGCGCCCTGGCCCTACGACCTCGCCGACCTGATCGCCGAGGAGGACCCGGAGCGCGCCGCCACGCTGCTCGCCGACGCGCGCCACTGGGCCGGCGTGCTCGGCACCCGCAGCGCCGTCGGCGAGTCGCTGCGCCGAGCGGCCGCGTCGGCACCACCGGAGCGGGCACGCGCCCTGCTCACGGAGTCGATCCACCAGCTCGCCGACTCCCCAGCGGCCTACGAGGAGGCCGCGGCCCGCCTCGACCTGGCCGAATCCACAACCGACCCGATCCAGGCCCGCCGCGCCCTGACCCTCGCGGAGACGTGCGGCGCGGACGGCTTGGCGGAACGGGCGCGGGCGTTGTTGTAGGCACTTCAGGCCCACACCCGCCGCATCCCAAGGGGTCACCCGGCCGCCGGCTCCGTCAAATGCCGCCACGTCCGCACCAGTTGGCTGAACTCCTTCACCTGCACCAGCACATGCTCACGCGCGGCGTCCTCCGCCTGATCCGCCGCCCCCGCGGCAATCGCGTCGGCGATCGCCCGATGCTCCGCCAAGGACCGTCGCATCCGGTCCGGCACCCTCAACTGCAGCCGCCGGTAAGGCTGAAGGGCCCGCTTGAGCGCATGCGCCTGCTGCCGCAGATATTCGTTGCCGCACGAGTCGTAGACGATCGCGTGGAAGCGGGCATTGGCGTAGTAGTACGGGTCGGCGTCGCCCGCGCGCGCATGCTGCTCGCACTCCCGCAACGCGTCCTCGAGCTCGGCCAGCGCCTCACGCTCGATGCGCCGCGCCGAAAGCCGCGCCGCCATCCCCTCCAGCTCCGCCATGACCTCGAAGCGCTCGGCCAGCTCGGACACGCTCAGCTCGGTGACGTACGTGCCCTGCTTCGGGCGGATCTGTACGAGGCCGGACCGCTCGAGGGCCTGCAGCGCCTCGCGCACCGGCGTGCGCGAGCAGCCGAACTCGCGCTCCAGCTCCGCCGGGTCGAGGCGTTCGCCCGGCCGGTACCGGCCGTCCACCACCGCGTTCTCCAGGGCGTCGCGCACGCGTCTGGCCTCAGGGACTCGAGCCATCTCCACCTCCGATTGCTCAGATTATCCGCCCGCTCCAGGGGGTGGCGCCGGTCACTCCTGTGATCTACCGTGCGCTTGTTATATACATCATGCCCCCCGATGCATATCGAGCGTCGTGGGGAGACGCGGGCAGGAGCGCAGATGGAACGGCGTGAGGAACACCGCGACGACCGCCACGACGGCTGGCTGCTCACCGACCTCTATCGGGCCCTCGGAAAGCTCGGCGCACGAGCGGACGGCGGCACCGACCGGTCCACCGCCGACGCCCCGCTCGACCAGCTGCTCGCGGCCTGCGAAGTCCTCATGAGCGACGTCGGCGAGGCCTCCACACGCGCCGTGGCGGCCCGCGCCCTCGCCGCCTACGACGCGCTCGACGACGCCGGCCGGCTCGCCTTCTTCGCCCACATCACCAAGACCTACGACGCCGACGCCGACCAGGTCCGCGCCGCCTACCGCCGCTGGGAGGAGGCCCGCGCCACCGGCTCCCAGGGAGAGGCGGAACTCGTCCGCCTCTTCGACGTCGTCGAGCCGGCCCGCCAGCAGCTGCTGCGCCGCATGAACCACGCGCCCGATGCCACCCTCACCCTGGTCCACATGCGCGCCGACCTGCGCCGCCTGCTGCCCGCCTACCCCGAACTGCGGCCCCTCGACCACGACTTCCACCACCTGCTCACGTCCTGGTTCAACCGCGGTTTCCTGCGCATGGAGGAGGTCACCGTGGACTCGCCGCCCGAGCTGCACCGGCATCTGCTGCGCGGCGAGCGGGTGCACCCGATGGCGTCCGAGGCCGAACTGCGGCGCCGCATCGAGCCCGAGGACCGCCGCGTCTACGCCTTCTTCCACCCGGCGATCGGCGACGTACCCCTGATCTTCGTAGAGGTCGCCCTCGTCCGCGGGCTGCCCGACAGCATCGCCCCGCTGCTCGAACCCGGCCCCGCGCTCAGCCCCGCGCACGCGGACACGGCGGCGCTCTACTCCATCAACAACGCGCTCGACGGGCTCGCCGGAGTCTCCTTCGGCAGCTTCCTCATCAAGCAGGTCATCGAGCAGGTCGGCGAACAACTCCCGCACCTGGCGCAGTTCGCGACGCTGTCACCGATTCCCGGTTTCCGGTCGTGGCTGGAGGCGCGGGCCGAGCAGGAGCCCGAACTCGCCTCCCTCACAGCCGAGTTGAGCAACCCAAGGGCCATCGACGACGCCGAGCGTATCCGTCCCCGGCTGCTCCCGGTCCTCGCCCGCTACATCGTCGCCGAACGCCGCCCCGACGGCCGCCCCCTCGACCCTGTTGCCCGCTTCCACCTCGGCAACGGCGCCGCCGCCTGGCAGCTCGACTGGCCGGCCAACGTCTCGCCCGAAGCCTGGCGTCAGTCCTACGGCGCGATGATCAACTACCGCTACGAACCGGACCAGTTGGAGCGCCGCCACGAGGACTTCGTGCGCCGCGGCGCCGTCGCGGTCGGCGGCCCCCTCGAAGAAGACTTCCCGCAGTGCGAGGCCCCGTACGACCGGGCCTCGGAGGAAAAGAAGAAAGGAACCACCCCGATGAGCGCGCAGACGAGCCACTCGACGGCGACCGCCCCCTTCCGCACCATCCACCGGTCCTTCGTCGAACAGGCGGAACTCCGGCCGGACAAGGCGCTCTTCGAGCTGTCCGACGGGCGCTCCGTGACCTACCGCGAGACCGCGGACACCGCCCGGCGCATCGCGGCGCGCCTCGTCGCCGACGGCGTCACTCCCGGCGACCGCGTCGCCATGCAGGTCGACAAGTCCGTCGAGGCCATCGCCCTCTATCTGGCGACGCTGCAGATCGGCGGCGTGTTCCTGCCGCTCAACACCGCCTACACCGGCGCCGAGATCGACTACTTCATCGGCGACGCCAAGCCCCGCGTCCTCGTCTGCCCGCCGCAGCGCCGCGCCGACCACGCCCACCGCGAGGGCCCGGACCTCGTCGTCGAGACCCTCGGCACCGCGGGCGACGGCAGCCTCCTCGAAGGCGACGCCCGCCACGACGACGTACACGAGGCGGCGGCGGGCGACCCGGCGGCCATCCTCTACACCTCCGGCACCACGGGCCGCTCCAAGGGTGCGATCCTCACGCACGAGAATCTCGCCTCCAACTGCGAGGCGCTGCTGGGTAGTTGGCAGTTCACGTCCGAGGACCGGCTGATCCACGCCCTGCCGATCTTCCACGTCCACGGCCTGTTCGTCGCCGCCAACATGGTGCTCGCCTCGGGCGCCTCCATGTTCTTCCTGCCGAAGTTCGACGCCGACGCGATCGCGGAGCTGCTGCCGCGCGCCACCGTGCTCATGGGCGTGCCCACCTTCTACACGCGCCTGCTCAAGCACGAGAAGGTCACCCCGGAGACGTGTGCCTCCATGCGCCTGTTCGTCTCCGGCTCGGCGCCGCTGCTCGCCAGCGACCACGAGGCGTTCGAGGCCCGCACGGGCCACGCCATCCTGGAGCGCTACGGCATGACCGAGACCGGCATGAACACCACCAACCCGTACGAGGGCGGGCCCCGCAAGCCCGGCACCGTCGGCAAGGCGCTGCCCGGCACCGAGATCCGCGTGGTGGACGCCGAGACCGGAAAGCCGCTGCCCGACGGAGAGGTCGGCAGCGTCGAGGTCCGCGGCCCCAACGTCTTCGTCGGCTACTGGCAGATGCCCGAGAAGACCGCCGCCGAGTTCCGCGAGGACGGCTTCTTCATCACCGGCGACCTCGGCCTCATCGACGAGGACGGCTACCTCTGCATCTCCGGACGCGGCAAGGACCTGATCATCTCGGGCGGCTTCAACGTCTACCCCAAGGAGATCGAGACGCTCCTCGACGCCCACCCCACCGTCCTCGAATCCGCCGTGATCGGCGTCCCGCACCCGGACTTCGGCGAGACGGTCGTCGCCGTCGTCGTCGCCGCGCCGGGCCAGGAGCCGCAGGAGCGGGACCTCATCGGCTCCATCGCCCCCGACCTCGCCCGCTTCAAGCACCCGCGCGCCGTACGCGTCGTGGAGTCGCTGCCCCGCAATGTCATGGGCAAGGTCCAGAAGGCCGAACTCCGGAAGAAGTACGCGGACTTGTTCGCGAAGGCCTGACCACTACCTCGTATCCCCACCCGTACCTCTACCTGTCCTTACGTTCCCCATCTCCACCCCCCACGTTCTCGCTTACTTACTTCCCGGTCTCTCAATGTGGAGAAGACGATGGTCCTCTATGGAGTGGCAGCGCTGGCGGTGTGCATGCTCACGGGCACGCTCGTCGGTGAATACCTGGGCGAGGCGCTCGGCGTCGACGCCAATGTCGGCGGCGTCGGCTTCGCCATGATCATGCTCGTGTTCGCGACCCACTGGCTGCGCCAGAAGGGGAAGTTCCCCGAGGCGAGCGAACAGGGCGTGCTCTTCTGGAGCGCGATGTACATCCCGATCGTGATCGCGATGGCGTCGACGCAGAACGTGTACAAGGCCGTCACCGGCGGTCCGATGGCCCTCCTGGCCGGCCTGGTCGCGCTCGTCGCGGGGTTCGCCCTGGTGCCGGTGATCGCGCGGATCGGCGGAAAAGGGGAGCCCCTGCCGCCCCTGAGTGACGCAGGCGCGGAAGCGTCGGGGACCGCCACCGAGAAGCAGGGGGTCTGACGTGGATACGTTCGTCTCCGTCTGCAAGGACAACGGGCTCATAGTCGCCTTCGCCCTCGTCGGCACGCTGATGCTGGTCTCGGCATGGCTGTCCAAGAAGCTGACCCGAGGGCGGCTTCAGGGCTCCGCCATCGCGATCGTGCTCGGCCTCGCGCTCGCCTACTGGGGCGGCTCGGCGACCGGGGGAGAGGCGGGGGTCGCCGACATCGCCGCGCTCTCCGGGATGAGCCTGATGGGCGGGGCCATGCTCCGCGACTTCGCGATCGTCTCCACCGCGTACGGCGTCGACCTGAAGGAGATCAAGGGGGCGGGGCCCGCCGGCGCCCTGTCGATCCTGCTGGGCGTCGTCGTCTCCTTCGTCGCCGGGGCGGTCGTCGCGGCGCTCTTCGGCTACCGGGACGCGGCCTCGCTCGCGACCATCGGCGCGGGCGCGGCGACGTACATCGTGGGTCCCGTCACGGGCACCGCGGTGGGCGCGAGTTCGGACGTGATCGCGCTGTCGGTCGCGGCGGGGCTGGTCAAGTCCGTGGTGGTGATGGTCGGTACGCCGCTGGTCGCGCGCCTGATCGGCCTGAACAACGCCAAGTCGGCGATGGCCTTCGGCGGCCTGCTCGGCACCACGTCCGGCGTGGCCGGCGGTCTCGCGGCCACCGACAAGCGGCTCGTCCCGTACGGGGCGATGACCGCGACCTTCTACACGGGCGTCGGCTGCCTCCTCGGCCCGTCGCTGTTCTACGTGTCGTTGCGGGCGCTCGTCGGCGGCTGACAGGAAGCAGGGAAGGGGCCCGTGCCGGGCCCCTTCCGCGTTCGTAGCACCGCACCATCCAGACTCCCGTTCACCGGAAGAAGGTTGTGCACATGCCTCGACTTCGTACGCTCACGACCGTCGCAGCGGCCGTCCTCGCCATCGCGGGCGGCGGTCTCGCCGCCGCCCCGCATCCCGCCGAGGCCAGACCCCAACAGGGCGGCGGCAACGCCTGGTTCACCTCCTGGGCCCAGTCCCAGCAGGACGCGGCGACGGACCCGCTGCGCGACCAGTCCGTCCGCACCGTCACGCATCTCAGCCAGGGCGGGGACGGTGTCCGCGTCCGCATCCAGAACACCTTCGGCACGGCGCCCCTGGAGATCGGCGGCGCCTCCGTCGGCCTGAGCGGTACCGGGGCGTCCATCAAGGGCGACACCCACCCCGTCCGCTTCGAGGGGAAGACCCATGTCACCGTCCCCGCGGGCGGCGAGGTGTGGAGCGACGCCACCGATCTCAAGACGGCCGCCCAGGACGACGTGGCCGTCTCCGTAGCGCTCAAGGGCGCGGCCACCCCGGGGCAGCACCGCACCGCGCTGCGTACCAACTACCTCACGCCGGAGGGCACCGGCGACCACACCGCCGACACGAGCGGCGCCGCGTACACGAAGACCGTCGACGCGACCTACCTGGTGAGCGCGGTCGACGTGCACAACCCCCGCCTCAAGGGCAGCTCGGTCGCCTACGGCAGTTCGGTCGTCGACGGCGTCGGCAGCACCAACTGCGGCCCCGGCTGCACCGAGACCGGTACCAACCGCCGCTGGACCGACGACCTGGCGCGCCGCGTGCACGCCGAACTCCCGCGCACCGACCAGGTCGCCATCGCCAACGCGGGCATCAGCGGCACGACGAGCGCGGCCGACTGCCCGGGCGCCCCGTCGAACGTGAAGGGACTCGACGCCGCGAGCCGCCTCAAGCGGGACGTCCTCGCCCTGCACGGCGTCACCTCGGTCCTCTACTACTACGGAACCAACGACCTCGCCTTCGGCTGCGACGGTGAGCAGATCCTCGCCAGCTACAAGAAGGTCTTCAAGGAACTGCGCGACGCCGGCATCAAGATCTACGTCACGCCCATCACGCCCCGCCCCGGCTACACGGACCAGAACAACCTGGACCGCCACACGGTCAACCTCTTTACGAAGAAGGCGAGTTCGTGCGCCGGGACCTGTGACGGAGTCATGGACTTCGACGAGGTCCTGAAGGACCCGCTGCACCCCAACAGCATCAAGCCCGCGTACGACAACGGGGACGGCGTCCACGCGAACATCGCCGGGCAGCAGGCGATCGCCGACTCGATCTCGCTGCGGATGGTGGCCTCCGGGTCCCTGTAGCACCCTGGGATTTGCCTAAAGGCATTAGGTAGATGCACACTGGCTTTTGGTAATAGCCAAGGGTGTGAGGGAAGGGCGTACGGTCATGGCACGCGTCGGACTGACCGCGGAGCGACTGGCCCGGGCTGGTGCCGAACTCGCCGACGAGGTGGGCTTCGAGCAGGTGACCGTCTCAGCCCTCGCCCGGCAGTTCGACGTCAAGGTCGCGAGCCTGTACTCGCACGTCAGGAACTCGCACGACCTCAAGACGCGGATCGCGTTGATCGCCCTGCAAGAGCTGGCCGACCGGGCCGCCGACGCCCTTGCGGGGCGGTCCGGCAAGGCCGCCCTTGTCGCCCTCGCCAACGTCTACCGCGACTACGCCCGCGAACACCCGGGCCGCTACGCCTCCGCCCAGTACCGGCTCGACCCGGAAGCGGTGGCGGCGAGCGCGGGCGTGCGGCACGCGCAGATGACGCGCGCCGTGCTGCGCGGCTACGACCTCACCGAACCCGACCAGACCCACGCCGTCCGCCTCCTGGGCAGCGTCTTCCACGGCTACGTCAGCCTCGAACTGGCCGGCGGATTCAGCCACAGCGCACCCGACTCGGGAGAGAGCTGGGCGCGCAGCCTGGACGCGCTCGACGCACTGCTGCGGAACTGGCCCGCGCAGGCCTGAACCGGCGCCCGCCCGCCGCGCGACCTGCACGGCGAGTCATCCACACCACGGCGAGTCATCCACCCACTTGATCAACAGATTGACGCCCCCATGAGCACCCCGAACCCCGTCCACACATTGACCACCACACCCCTGACGGACGACCTCGTCCACGGTGCGATCGACATTGAGCGCACCGCCCGCGGTCTCCTCCCGCACCGCCTCCCCGCCTGGGCCCGCGCCCAGAACACGGACGGCCAGCTGGCCATGGCCGAGTCCCAGCCCTCCGGTGTACGCCTCGCCTTCCGCACCCGCGCCACCGTCGTCGAACTCGACACGGTGCCGACCAAGCGCGTCTACGTAGGCGTGCCGCCGCGCCCCGACGGCCTCTACGACCTGCTCGTGGACGGACGGCTCGCCGGGCAGGGGAGCGTGACCGGCGGCGACACCCTGACCATCGACATGAGCGCGGGCACCTTCGAGCACGCGCCGGGGGAGCCGGGCACGCTCCGTTTCGCCGGTCTGTCCGAAGACCCCAAGACCGTCGAGATCTGGCTGCCGCACAACGAGACCACCGAGCTCGTCGCCCTGCGTACGGACGCGCCCGTGAAGCCCACCGCACCCCTCGGGGAGTCCGGCCGCAAGGTGTGGCTGCACCACGGCAGCTCCATCAGCCACGGATCCGACGCCGCGGGCCCGACCACGACCTGGCCCGCGCTCGCCGCCTCCCTCAGTGGCGTCGACCTCGTCAACCTGGGCTTCGGCGGCGGCGCCCTGCTCGACCCGTTCACCGCGCGCACCCTGCGGGACACCCCGGCCGACCTGATCAGCGTCAAGATGGGGATCAACCTCGTCAATGCCGACCTGATGCGCATGCGGGCCTTCACCCCGGCCGTGCACGGCTTCCTCGACACCATCCGTGAGGGGCACCCGACCACCCCGCTCCTCGTCGTCTCGCCGATCCTGTGCCCGATCCACGAGGAGACGCCCGGCCCGCTCATGCCCGACTTCAGCTCCGTCGCCGAGGGGCAGATGCGCTTCAAGGCCACCGGCGACCCGGCGGAGGTGGCCCAGGGCAGGCTCACCCTCGAAACCATCCGCGCCGAACTAGCCCGCATCGTGACCCAGCGCGCCGCCGACGACCCGCACCTGCACTACCTCGACGGCCGCGAACTGTACGGCGAGGCCGACCACGAGGAACTCCCGCTGCCGGACGCCGTCCACCCCGATGCGGCCGCCCACCGCCGCATCGGCGAACGCTTCGCCGAGCTGGGGCTCGGCCCCCTGAAATGACAGCCGAGCAGGCGGGTTAGCATATGAGCGCCGCCTAGCTCGAAAGAGACGCACGTGACTGTCAACGACGACTCGTTCACCAACTGGAAGCACCGTGAGGAGACCGCGGAGGCAATGATCCCGATCATCGGGAAGCTGCACCGCGAGCGGGACGTGAACGTCCTGCTGCACAGCCGCTCCTTGGTGAACAAGTCGGTGGTCAGCCTGCTGAAGGCCCACCGATTCGCCCGCCAGATCGCCGGCGAGGAGCTCTCGGTCACCGAGACGATGCCTTTCCTGAAGGCCCTCGCCGACCTCGACCTGGGGCCCTCCCAGATCGACCTCGGCATCCTCGCCATGACGTACAAGACCGACGACCGGGGCTTGAGCGTCGAGGAGTTCACCGCCGAGGCCGTCGCCGGCGCGACCGGCGCCCTGAAGCTGGAGCGCGGTGAGGGCCGCGACGTCGTCCTCTACGGCTTCGGCCGCATCGGCCGCCTCGTCGCCCGCCTGCTCATCGAGAAGGCGGGATCCGGCAACGGTCTGCGCCTTCGCGCCATCGTGGTGCGCGGCGGCGGTGAGCAGGACCTCGTGAAGCGGGCCTCGCTGCTGCGCCGTGACTCGATCCACGGCCAGTTCCAGGGCACGATCACCGTTGACGAGGCGAACAGCACGATCAACGCCAACGGCAACGCGATCAAGGTGATCTACGCCAACGACCCGTCCGAGGTCGACTACACGGCGTACGGCATCAAGGACGCCATCCTGATCGACAACACCGGCAAGTGGCGCGACCGCGAGGGCCTCTCCACGCACCTGCGGCCCGGCATCGACAAGGTCGTGCTGACCGCGCCCGGCAAGGGTGACGTGCCGAACATCGTGCACGGCGTCAACCACGACACGATCAAGCCGGACGAGCAGATCCTGTCCTGCGCCTCCTGCACCACGAACGCGATCGTGCCGCCGCTCAAGGCGATGGCCGACGAGTACGGGGTGCAGCGCGGTCACGTGGAGACCGTCCACTCGTTCACGAACGACCAGAACCTGCTGGACAACTACCACAAGGCCGACCGTCGCGGCCGGTCCGCGCCGCTCAACATGGTCATCACGGAGACCGGCGCCGCCTCCGCCGTCGCGAAGGCCCTGCCGGACCTCAAGGCGCCGATCACCGGCTCCTCGATCCGCGTCCCCGTCCCGGACGTCTCGATCGCGATCCTCAGCCTGCGGCTCGGCCGCGAGACCAGCCGCGAAGAGGTCCTCGACCACCTGCGCGACGTCTCGCTGAACTCGCCGCTGCGCCGCCAGATCGACTTCACGGACTCGCCCGACGCGGTCTCCAGCGACTTCCTCGGCTCCCGGCACGCCTCGATCGTCGACGCGGGCGCGACCAAGGTCGACGGCGACAACGCGATCCTCTACCTCTGGTACGACAACGAGTTCGGCTACTCGTGCCAGGTGATCCGCGTCGTCCAGCACGTCTCCGGCGTCGAGTACCCGACGTTCCCGGCGCCCACCGCCTGACGCCCGGTACCTCTCCCGAGGCCGGTCCCGCTTTCCGCGGGGCCGGCCTCGCGGCACTTGACGGAATGATCAACCGCGGCGCAGGATGGGGCACATGTTCATGCATCGCGCCCACGCTCTCGGAACGGCCCCCGTTCCGGACCGATGTGGTTGCGCGCGCAGCGGCTTGTAGCGGGCTCCTAGACCCCTCGCCGAACTTCCCCGTACGTCTTGTTGTACGCCGTGTTGTGCGCCTTGCTGTACGTCTTGTAGAAGCCACCGCCCTGTAGGGCGTCGGCCGCGCACGTACTACGTACCGCACGCACCACGTCCGCACACCGCACGTACGGATCACTCTCGCGTTCAGCGCGTTCCCTCGTCACTGCGTGCCTGTGGAGGCCCCCTTGTCCGTGACCGAAATGCCCCCTTCTCTTTCGCTGCGCCCCGCCCGCATCCCCGCCGACGGCCTCTACGAGGGGCGCCGCGTGCTGCGCCGCACCCCCGACGGCTGGCAGGACCGCCCCTACGAGCTGTTCGACCTCACCCCGCAGGGCGCCACCATCGGCGCCGAGATCAGCGGCCTCGACCTGAGCCTGCCGCTCTCCCCGGAGCTGCGCGAGGAGCTGAACCGGGCCCTGCTCGAATGGAAGGTCCTGTTCTTCCGCGGTCAGCACCTGAGCAGCGAGCGCCAGAAGGAATTCGCCCGCAACTGGGGCGAGTTGGAGACCAACCCGCTCCTGGAGCGCGGCGACAGCGAGGACGTCGTCCGCTTCGACAAGGGCGCCGGCGGCGTCCCCAGCTACGAGAACGTGTGGCACACCGACGTCACCTTCCGCGAACGCCCCGCCCTGGGCGCCGTGCTGCAGCTGCGCGAGGTCCCGCCGTTCGGCGGCGACACCATGTGGGCCGACATGGCGGCCGCGTACGACAACCTCTCCGACGAGGTGAAGGAGCGCATCGAGGGCACCGAGGCCGAGCACGACTTCCTGCCCGGCTTCCGCCGCTTCTACGGTCCCGAACGCCTCGCCCAGTGGCAGGAGTTGTTCCCGCCGGTCACCCACCCGGTCGTGCGTCGCCACCCGGAGACCGGGCGGCGCATGCTCTTCGTGAACACCTCCTTCACCACCCGGATCCTCGGCATGGAGCGCGCCGACAGCGACCGGCTGCTGCGCCTGCTGTACCAGCAGGCGCATGTGCCGGAGTTCCAGGTGCGCTTCCACTGGCAGCCGGGTGACATCGCGTTCTGGGACAACCGCGCCACCCAGCACTACGCGGTGGCCGACTACGGCGACGCCCGCCGGGTCGCCGAGCGCGTCGCCATCGCGGGGGACCGCCCCTTCTAGGAAACCGGTGCGGCGGCCCGAAATCCCTCTCACCGGCGAGGTGTTGAACGGGCCGCCCCTCGATACTGGCCCCGCAGAGAACTCCGCGAAGACTCTGCACAGGGACCAGGCCACGAGGAGCCGCACCATGCGTCTGCCGCGCCGCACCAGCCCGTACCTCGTCGACGGGGCGCTGGCCGCCCTCGTCCTGTTCGCCGTGTCCCTGCAGTTCCTCTTCCCCGACGAGGACGGCGACCCGCTGTCCTGGCAGGGCTTCCTGCTGGGCGCGGGCACGGCGGTGCCGCTGATCTGGCGGCGGCGCGCACCGCTCCTGTGCGCGGTCCTCGTGACCGTCGCCACCCCGGCCATGGCGCTGTACCACGCACCGCCGCCCGACGTCGTGTACGGCGGACTCGTCCTGCTCTACACGCTCGCCGCGTACGCGGAGCCGGTGCCCCGCCGCGTCATGCTCGTCGGCTGGCTGATCGGGGCGTCGGCGACGATGTCCATGAAGGAGCACGCCGAGCCCTTCGAGTACGCCTTCCACCTGCTCAGCCTCCTGAGCGCCTACGGGTTCGGGGTGCTGGCCCGCACCCAGCGCGCGTACACCACCGCCCTGGAGGAGCGTGCCCGTGCCGTGGAGCGGGAGCGTGAGATCGACCGGGCCCGCGCGGTGACCAGCGAGCGCGCCCGGATCGCCCGGGACATGCACGACGTGGTCGGCCACGCCGTCAGCCTGATGGTCGTCCAGGCCGAGGCGGGCCCCGTCGTGGTGCGCAGCGACCCGGCGCGAGCCGAGGCGGCGTTCGACGCGATCGCGGGCGCCGGGCGCGAGGCCATGCAGCAACTCCGGTTGATCCTGGGCGTATTGACCGACCACGGCAACGGCGCGCGCGGCGTCGGCGACCCCGCCGTCGCACCCACCCCCGGCGTCGCCCGCCTCCCCGACCTGATCCACCAGGTGTCCGCGACCACCGAAGTGGCCGTCACCCTGCGCGCCACGGGTCACCCCCGCCCCCTCGCCCCCGAAACGGAGACCGCCGCGTACCGGATCGTCCAGGAGGCCCTGACCAATACCGTCAAGCACGCGTACGCTGCCCGGGCGGACGTACAACTCGACTGGGGGGAAGCGGAGTTGGCGATCACCGTGACGGACGACGGAACCGGACCTGACGCGCCCGAAGCTGGTGGCGGGCGCGGACTCGTCGGCATCGAGGAGCGCGCCGCGGCCTGCGGCGGCAGCGCGTACAGCGGCCCGGGCCCGCACGGCGGATTCCGGGTGACCGCCCGGCTGCCCGCCGCGCGCCGCCCCGCGGCCGAACACGCGCCATGAGCATCCGCGTCGTGGTCGCCGACGACCAGGAGCTGGTGCGCAGCGGCTTCACCATGATCCTCGACGCGCAGCCCGACATCGAGGTGGTCGCCGAGGCGGCCGACGGCGCGGAGGCCGTCACGGCCGTGCGCCGCCACGCCCCGGACGTCCTGCTCCTCGACATCCGCATGCCGCACATGGACGGCATCGAAGCGGCCCGCCGCGTCTGCGAACAGTCCAGTTGCCGCGTCGTCATGCTGACCACGTTCGACCTCGACGAGTACGTCTACGAGGCGCTGTACGCGGGCGCGTCCGGGTTCCTGCTCAAGGACGTACGCCGCGACGACCTCGTGCACGCGGTCCGCGTCGTCGCTGCGGGCGACTCGCTGCTCGCCCCGTCCGTGACCCGCCGCCTCGTCGCCGACGTGGCACGCCGCAGGCCCAAGTCCCGTGAGATGTCCACCCTTTCGGCCCTCACCGCCCGCGAGCTGGAGACCCTGCGCCACCTCGCCCGCGGCCTCACCAACGCGGAGATCGCCGCGACCCTCCACGTCAGCGAGCACACGGTCAAGACCCACGTCAGCAACGTCCTGAGCAAGCTGCACCTGCGCGACCGGGTGCAGGCGGTCATCTGCGCGTACGAGTCGGGGCTCGTGGAGCCTGGTTAGCCGGGGCGAGCGCACTCAGTCGATCAATGTGCGTTTCGGACGCACCACGCAGAACTCGTTGCCCTCCGGATCGGCCAGCACCGTCCACGACGCGTCGCCGCTCTGTCCCACGTCCGCGCTGCGTGCCCCGAGTCCGACGAGCCGCTCGATCTCGGCGTCCCGGTCCTCGGCGGCGCAGGTCAGGTCGAGGTGCAGCCGGTTCTTGACCGCCTTGCGGTCCGTGACCGGCATGAAGCAGATCCCGACCGGCGCGTTCTCGTCCGGGCCGATCACCACCTCGCGCTCCCGCTCCGACAGGATCCGCCAGCGCAGCGCGCCGGCCCAGAAGCGGGCCAGGGCGGCCAGATCGTGGGCGTCGATGACGATGTGGTGCAGCGAGACTGGCATGCGCGCCAGCATGTCCGGCACGAGCGGCGGCTGTCACTCACCCGTGCGACCCATGCCGCGCGCCCCGACTCCCTCGTACGCGCGAGCCGGGAACCGCCCGCCCCGGCGATCCGCCGCACCCCTCCGCGCGACCACGCTGACGGTGTCCCATCGGAACCCTCCGAGGAGGCGCCGTGCTCAGCGCACTCGCCCGGGCGGCGACCCGCCGCCCCCGTACCGTGATCCTCACCTGGCTCGCCCTGATCGTGCTCGGTTTCGGGCTCGGCACCGGCGTCTTCGGCCGGCTCTCCGACTCGGTGCCTGACGTGCCGGGCACCGAGTCCGACCGCACCGCCGAACTCCTCGACGACATCGACCCGCGCGGCGAATCCCTCAGCGCCGTCGTCGAGGCGCGCCGCGTCACCGATCCCGAGCTGCGCGGCCAGGTCGAGCGGACCGCCGCAGAGCTGCGCCGCATCCCCGGTGTCGCCGCCGTGCCCGACCCGTACGCCACCGAGGGCCTGGCCTCCGCCGACGGCCGTGCGCTCATCGTGCCCGTCGACCTGAAGGGCGGACTCGACGACGACGCGGAGGAGGAGACCGTCGATGCCGTCGCCGACCGGGTCAAGGAGATTGACGGCGCCGATGTGCACGTCAGTGGCGGCCCGCTGCTCGGGCAACAGCTCGGCGAGCGGGCCCAGGAGGACGTCCAGCGCGCCGAGTTGATATCCCTGCCGATCGTGCTCGCGCTGCTCCTGCTGATATTCGGCGGGCTGCGCGCGGCCGGACTGCCGCTGCTCGTGGCGGTCAGCGGCGTGGCGGGCGCCTTCCTCGCCCTGTTCGGCTTCAGCCAGGTCACCGAGATCTCCGTCTACGTGATCCAGGTGACGACCATGCTCGGGCTCGGCCTCGCCGTGGACTACGCGCTCCTTATGGTGATGCGGTTCCGGGAGGAACGCCGGACGAGCGCGGACGTCACCGAGGCCGTGCACCGCACCGTCGAACGCGCGGGCCGCACCATCCTCTTCTCCGGCCTCACCGTCGCCGTCAGCCTCAGCGGACTGCTCGTCTTCCCGAGCCCGTTCCTGCGCAGCATGGGCCTGGCCGTGGCCGCCGTCGTGGTCGTCGACATGCTGGCCGCGCTGACCCTGCTGCCCGCCCTGCTCACCCGGTTCGGCGCGCGCATCGCCCCCTCGAAGCCGCGCGCGCCCGGCACGGAGGGCCGCGTCTTCGCCCGCCTCGCCCTGTTCGCGGCCCGCCGCCCCATCGCCGTGACGACGGTGAGCGTCCTCGCCCTGCTCACGCTCGCGCTGCCCGTCACGAGCCTGCGTATCGACATCGGTGACGCCCGCCAACTCCCCGCCTCCACCGAGGCGCGGCAGCTGTACGACACCATGCAGGAGCACTATCCGGCGGGTGTCGGCGTCGACCCGGTCGTCGTCGTGGCACGCCCCGGCACGGACCCCGCCTTCGAGACCCGCGTGAAGGCCCTGGACGGCGTCGCGTCGTCCGAGACCAGGACCCTCGACGACGGTACCCGCGTACTGCGCGTCACCCCGGCCGGCTCGGTCGACGGAGCCACCGCGACCCAACTCGTGGAGGATGTACGGGCGTTGCGCGGGAGCGATCCGGTGAGCGTGGCAGGCGTCGCCGCCCGGCTCGTCGACTTCCGCCAGATGCTCGCCGACCGCGCCCCGTGGGCCGCGCTCACCGTCCTCGCCGGCATCTTCGCGCTGCTCTTCGCGTTCACCGGCTCGCTGTTGATCCCGCTGCGGACGATCCTCACCACACTGCTCAGCCTCGGTGCCGCGCTCGGCGTGGTGGTCCTCGTCTTCCAGGACGGGCACGCCGCGTCCTGGCTCGGCGGGGAGGGCCTCGGCGCGCTCAGCCTGACCGCGCCCCCGCTGATCGTCGCCATCGCCTTCGGGCTCGCCATGGACTACGAACTGTTCATCCTCGCCCGGATGCGCGAGTCGTGGCGCACCACGGGGGACGCGCAGGAAGCGGTGGTGACCGGGCTGAGGCGCTCGGGCCGCGTCGTGAGCTGCGCGGCACTGCTCCTCGCCGTCGTCTTCGGCGCCTTCATGACGGGCGGCTTCGCGCCCATCCTGGAGATCGGCCTCGGCCTCACCCTGGCGGTCGTGATCGACGCGACGATCGTAAGGATGCTGCTCGTACCGGCGACGATGGCACTCATGGGCAAGCGCGCGTGGTGGGCGCCGCGAGCCCTGCGCAGGGTGCACGACCGGTTCGGCGTACAGGAGGAAGAGGCGTCGAGGGAAACGCTGGTGACGTCGCGTCAGTGATGGTTGGTGCGCACGTGCAGGGGCCCCCGGCACCCCGGGTGCGGGGCCCCCCCACGGCAGGTGGGATGCGGCTTTTTCAGAAGACCGCGCTCGACCCGCCCCCCCCCCCCCGGGCGGGCGCCCGCCCCACCGGGGAGCCGGCACGGACCCCGGGCCGGGACA